>NZ_DHYX01000113.1:0-27514 GCF_002414285.1 Clostridium sp. UBA5119
TAATAATATGGAGTATTATGGAGTTGCTGAATTTCAACTTGAGAGAGTAGAAAGAGAGGATTAAAAATGGATGCGAAAGATATTGCTCCGTGGGAGTTACTACAAAAGAAAATGACATGGGAATAGCTAAAAAACATAAATAATAAAAAAATATTGGATTTTGGAAGTGGAAATGGTATGACTGCTAACCATTTTGCTATAGATAATGAGGTTATAGCAATTGAACCAAATGAAAAGATACTTAAGGATAGATTCACAGAAAATGATTATACACAAATAAAAGGAGATATGAAGGAACTTAAGAATTTTGAAGATGAGTCATAAGAAAGTGTTATAAGCCTATAATTGAAGATTCTTTGTTAAGATACACTCTTCTTAATTAGTATATAAAATGGAAGGTGATAAAATATGATATTGACTTTAGGTGCAATAATTTTCGGCATTGCTACAATATTATATATACTACTAGCTCTTGGACTTCCATTAGGCGAATTTGCAATGGGCGGAAAGTATAAGGTAATACCACCTCAAATAAGGATAGCATGTGCTGGCTCTGTTTTAGTTCAGTTGTTTGCAATAGTTATAATTTTGCAAACAGGTGGAATAATGCCATTGATATTTTCGATTAAGGTGACAAAAGGTATTTGTTTTTTCTTTGCAGCATACTTGTCAATAAATTCTATAATGAATGCTTTATCTAATAGTAAAAAAGAAAAATACTTTGTTACTCCTCTTTCTGTTTTGGCTGCAATCTGTTTTTGGATAACAGCATTTAATTCATAACTATATTATAATCATAATATGATGAATGACTAGTGTACATTTTGTAGATATTGCGAAGTGAAAATTTAAAAATGTTCTTTGAAAATTGAATAGTACGGTGTTTACAATATATGCTATAATTAACTCGTAATTGTAATTAAGTGCGCATCTTTTGGTGAAAGTCAAATGTGGTGTAATGTTGAGGAGAGCATATATGGAATATTTTAATGTATATAACAAATATGGAGAAAAAACAGGTGCAATAATTGAGCGAAACGAAGCTCATAAGAATGGGATATGCCATAGGGTAATACACTTATGGATTCTAAATTCTCGAAATGAGCTATTAATTCAGCAACGTAGTGCGGACAAAGATGCAGGCGCTAATTTGTGGTATGTATCAGTCGGTGGGCATATTGAGAGCAGTGAAAGCATTGAAAGTACGTTAATACGTGAAACAAAGGAAGAATTAGGGCTGGATATTTCACCTTTCATGAATTCTGTAGAATATCTTTATACGTTCAAGGAAACTATGATAGAAAAAAATGGAGCTTTTTTTGATAATGAATTTTATGATGTTTTTGTATTAAAGGCAAATTTTGATATTGACGAGGTCACTATGCAGGAAGAAGAAGTACAGGCGGTAAAATACATAAGTTATGATGAATTTAAAAATATAGTAATGAATCAGAATAAATCATTTTGGCAGCATAAGACCGGATATAAAATGTTGCTCATTGCATTAGATGAATTTTGCAATTCACATTAATTCACTATGTATGGTATAAGCATAATCTAAAGTAAACTTATTACACAATATTCTCAAAGTGCGAACTGAAGATTATAAATATAAGGTGGTGCAAAACATGAAAGTAAGAAAAATGGTTAAAGAGGATATTGACCTCCTCATAAATATTCGTATGGATTACCTGTTTGCAGAAAAAGGTGTGTATTCTTCGGAAGAGGTGCAAGATATTAGAACGAAGTTAGAAGAATATTTTACTCAACACCTTAACAAGGGATTTATTGCTATCATTGCCGAAAATGAAAATGAAGTATTAGCAACTGCATTTATGTCAATCGTGGAAAGACCTCCGATAATAGCGTTTTCATCATATCTTGTCGGTACGGTATACAATGTTTTTACATACCCTCAATATAGAGGAAAAGGCATTGCAACGAAAGTTATGACTGAACTTTTATCAGAAGCAAAGCTATTAGGCGTTGCCGCAGTTGATTTAATGGCGACTGAAAAAGGGAAACTATTATATGAAAATCTTGGATTTCGAGTATCAAATTATACATCAATGAATAAGTTTCCTCTAACTCCTGCAAAATAAGTATAAATTGTAGGAAATCACGAAATAAGATTGATCTACCTAGTGTGTTAGGATAAATAGAACTTGGAGGTGATAATATATGTTTGTTCCACATTTGCATTTTAGTGGTGAATGTTATCAAGCGATGGAAATGTACGTTAAAGCATTTGATGCAACTATAAAAGAGATAATTTTTATTGATAAAGAAAAACCAGAAATAGGTGTACTTCATGGAGAAATGTTAATACATGGACAAAGAATTATGTTAAATGATAACCGTAGTGAGAACTGCCATATAGCATTTCCATACGCTCAATTAGTAGTGATATTTGAGAATGAAGTAGAATTAAAAAAAGCATTTGAAATTCTGAAAGATGAACAAAAAGTTATATATCCTATGAAAGCAACTGATTTCACATCATGTACGGTTGGGTTTTGGGATAAATACGGAATTAGATGGGGATTTATGGTTGAATAAATTAAGTTACCACACTTTATGGAAGTATTAGGAAGGAGAAAAAATGAATTTAGGAGAAGTTTGCTTAGAAACTAATGACGTAATAAAAATGGCAGATTTTTATAGGAATATCTTAAATATTTCGTCAAACTGTAGAAATGAAGTGCATCAGACAATTATTGAAGAAGAGGTAACCCTAAGTATTTACAATAATGGAGAAGTAAAAAATAATGAAAATCAGAATATTAGTATTGCTTTTACTGTTGATGATGTAGATGAAGAATATAAAAGATTATTGAAATTAGGAGTAAATATTATTGATACCCCAAAACTACAACCATGGGGAGCTAAGAATATGCATTTTTGTGATCCAGATGGTAATCATATATACTTTAGGAGTTTTCCGAAATAATAGTATGGTTAAGAATAGAAATATTGTAGTTCGCAATTTTATTAAATTAAAGTATATATTATCATTAGTATAAATGAATAATTGTATTTTAGATTGTTAAGGGGAATATAAAATTGGAAAATTTACAATTAAAACCATGCACCCTTGAAAATGTAAAGATCTTTTNNAGCTATGTTTCCATTTAACGGGAATACATTAGACGAAGCAGTCAAGATGTATGAGGAATCATTAAAGCCTGGTTCAAGGACTTTTGGAAAGATTATTAATTTTGATGATAAATACATAGGGGATATTTGGTGTTATGGAATCGATGAAGTGGATGAGAAACAGGCATTTGTAAGTATAGTTATATTTGATAAGATGTTTTGGGGCAAAGGAATTGGTAAGAATGCGTTAACACAATTTTGCCACATTATATTTGAAAAATACAATGTCAGCAAGCTATGTGCATTCACATATAAAAACAACGTAAGGTCTAAATGTGCTTTAGAAAGTGTGGGATTTAGAATGATTGAGGAGTTTGAAGAAGATGGTGTGCCTTCATGCTATTATGAATTATCAAATCAATGAAGAAGTCTATAAATCCACTTGGAAAGTTCTATTTATTACCAAGAATATAATTTCGTATTTTTCTTATATTGCCTATAAGTCATGTGAGATATTAAAATGAAAAAATTATATCTTTGCCTAGTTTTAAATATAAATAGGTATATACTTACCTATTTATATAGGTGAAAATGGTGCGAGTATATTTTTGTAGACAAAATACCATATTATAAATAATGATATATTTACAAAACATGTTATGATAAAAGAAGAAAATAATTTTTAAGTGTCAGACAAAGAGTATTTTAACAACCAGTTAGTTTTTTTATGGAGGTAAAAATGAGCATTAGAAGTGTAGCAAAGCAATTATTATAGATAACAATAAAATTTTATTAAACAAGTGCTTTGATGAGAATAATGGGAATTATTATTCATTGCCAGGTGGAGGACAAGATATATATGAAACTTTACATGAGGCTGTTATAAGAGAATGTCTTGAAGAAACAGGATACAATGTTGTACCAATAAGATTTTCTGCTTTATATGAAGAAATATGTGATAGCCCTAAAGCACGAAAGTTATATCCTGAATATATTCATAAAATGTATCATATTTTTATATGTAAATTAAAAAATGACAAAACTATTAATCCTACAGAAATAGATGATATGCAACTTAAAAGTGAATGGATTGATATAAATAACTTAAAGGAAATATATTTATTACCTAGTTTTTTAAATGATAATATTTTTGAAATGATAAGTAGTGAGAATCCTAAGTTTTTCGGTTCAGAACATATAGCTTATAATCACGGTTAAAATATTTTTGTAATGAGCAAATAATCAAAATCTGATTTCGCGGATAGTTAATGATTTTAAATATAAAAAATTATTTATGTTTATTTTTTATAAAAATTTGATATAAACTAATTTTATTAAATACACAATTGATATACATTTTATAAAAGTATCAAACATATCCAATACCACCCGCTAAGTAGAGAACTCAAATCTATGATTTGGTGTGAATCACTTACTCAGCGAACTTGGTGAGTCGAGTTTCATTTTTGAAATAGTTCACAATAGCCCAGGAGGATAAAATGTTCAAAACCGACCTAGCCATCCTACTAGGATTTCAAAATATTACTTTAGAATTATACCATAAGTGAAATTCTAAATCTATGATTTAGTTAATTGAACTTACTCCTATGAACGTATGTGAATAGTGAGTTTCCTCTATGTAGAATATATACAGAAGTATAAAATGGAAAAATATCACTTGCAGTAGTTACGGAGAACGGTATCATAAGTAAATGAGATTTATAGTCTTAAGCATTGATATTGCTAAGATTAGGGTTGTTTAGGAAATAAAAATACCGTATCAGAAGTAAGGTTGAATAATGTTTTCATAAATAACAATAAATAATCCAAAGATATAATGATTATCTTTGGATTATTTATTATAATACTATAAAGTTATGGTTTTACTTTGACTGTAATCTAATGTAACAGTAGCTTTATTAAACAGGATTTCATAAAGAGATAAGTAATTTCCAACTTCATTTATTGTTATTTCATAATCAGGGATTTTTTTAATAAATTCGTCTTTTAAATCAAATATCGTTAAATGACTTTTTTGAATGGTTGCATTGCTAACTCTAATATGTTCGTTTCCGGTATGTGGTATGGTAGTGAATGCTATTACCTCATTTTTAGCAAATTCCTCAACTTTTGAATTATCTGAGAATGTTGAAAAGTATACTACTCCTTTACTTGAAATATTGTAGTAGAAATTAATGATTCGAACATTGGGAATATTGTCTACACTAGTTGCTAAAGCAAGCTCCTTTTGAGATGACATGATTCTGTTAAATTCTTTTTGAAAGTCCATTTACAATTACCTCCATATTAGTTATATTGTTTTTAACAAATTAAATATATCACAGTAAATTTGACACCATTATGTCAAGGTTACAAAAAATATAGAATAAATAAATGTATGATTTTAGGGGGAGATACTAATTAAGATAGATAGATTGATATCCATTATTATGGTATTACTTAATTATGAAAGAGTTAGTGCAATAAAATTGGCTGAAATGTTTGAGGTTAGTCCGAGAACGATATATAGAGATATAGAAACAATATCTTTAGCAGGGATTCCAATAATAACCCATAATGGAGTTAATGGCGGTATTAGTATAATGCAAGAATATAAGGTTGATAAAAAACTTTTTACAGCGACAGATATTTCAACACTTCTAATGGGACTTTCTAGTGTTTCAACAACATTATCAAATAAAGAGATTATAGGTACATTAGAAAAAGTTAAAGGACTACTTCCTAAAGAACAAATTAGAGATTTAGAATTAAAGTCAAATCAAATAACAGTTGATCTTACTACATGGATGGGAAATAAAAGTTTTTATCCAAAGCTAGATAAAATAAAAAAGGCATTAAGTGAGAGTAAATATTTATCATTTGAATACTATGGAGGAAATAGAGAAAAAAATGAACGTTGCATAGAACCCTATAAATTAATATTAAAAGAAGTAAATTGGTATTTACAAGGATATTGTATGTTAAGAAAAGATTTTAGAGTTTTCAAGTTATCTAGAATTTCAAATATTGAAATATTAGAGTCAACATTTATACCAAGAGAGTTTCAAGAAAAGATATTAGATGGGAATGGATGGATAGAGAAAAGGCTTATTAAAATTAAGCTTTTAGTTGATTGGTCTCTTAGAGAACAAATGGTTGAAAGATGTGGAGAAGATAATATCGAAGCTTATGGAAATGATAAATTTATTGTTGAATTTCCTTTTGTAGAGGATGACTTAGGATATAATATTTTAATTGGATTTGGAGATAAATGTGAGTGTTTAGCTCCAGAAAATATACGCATAGAGCTTATTAAGCGTATTAAAAAATTGTTATATGTTTATGAGAACTAACATTTATTTAGAAGACCTCACTTGAAGTAGTTACGGAGAACCGTACCATAAGTAGCTGTAGTTTTTTCTATAAATATGAGATAAATTTTATATTATTATTTGAATTGTCCGATATAAGAAATTTATAAACTTTTGGAGGGATAAAATGAGGTATATAGAAGATAAAAATTTTAAATATAAAGATGAACTGATAAAAGAATTAAGAGCTTATAATTTAAAACATACTGGCGAAAAAGATTCATCAACTGAATATTTTTATGCCATTGATGGTGAAAAACTGGTTGGAAGTGTATATATAAATTATTCTTGGGATTGGGTAAGTATTGGTAGTATGTTTTATGAGAACATTGATGTTTTAAAAAAGTTGATTTCAGAAGTTAGTCATTATTATAAAAATAAAGCAATAGGCATTAAATTATATACAGAAGTTGAATCTAGAGTAGAAGATTTTAAGTCTATTGGTTTTGATATTGGAGGAATTACAGAAAGGACACCAAGAACAACTAGATATTTTTATTTGAAGAATATTGATTTTGATATAAAAAGTAATTCAAAGACAGAAGTTATGGTTGTGACTGCAAAAGTAGATAAATATAATTCTATTTTATTAAATCGAATAGAAAAGTTTAATAGAGATAATAATATTTATCCAATGGAAGAAAGAAATATAATGTTTGTTGCATTAGATAATGATAAATTTGTTGGAGGAGTTCATGGGAGCATTACTGAAGATTCAATGTATATTGGTTGGCTTGTAGTTGATGAAGAATGTAAAGGAAATGGAATTGGTAAAAATCTTATGTGTAAAATAGAGGAAAAAGCAAAAGAGCTAAATGTTTATAGCATTAATTTAGGTACAGTAGAGTTTCAAGCAGAAAAATTCTACGAAAAATTAGGATACAAGGTAGTTTTGGTAAAAGAGAATGATCCAAGAGGCTATAAATCATATAATATGGTAAAAAAAATATAATTAAATATAAATATCTATTATGATAAACTACCAAGCATGGTAATCTTATAAAGATTAACCTAGTGAATCAAAATAAATGAGAGACGAAGAAAGGAGAGCACTAACATGAAAAATGTATCAGATGAATGTAAATTGGAATCAATAAAATCCTTCCAGTCAGCTATCAGTAAATCCGAAAAGGCCTTGGCTCAGATGACAGAGAAAGGGTCAAATACTACCTTAATAAAGAAACGACTTAAAGCTCTTCACATTGGGTTGGACATGCTAGAGAAAGTTTGGAATCAAATACCCCACCATTACAATGAGAAAGAATTAGTTGAAGCTGGAAATGTTCTTACTGGTTTACTCCCATCAATTGAAAGATTTTATGCTAAATCTAAGGTCGGAAGTCCTCAAAGAACGCTTTTAGAAAGAAGAATTAAATCACTGGAGTTATCTATTCAAGCCATAGATAGTTTAGGTTTCAAAAGTAGATACTTTCAATGATGAATTTTTTAAATGCTACAACAAAGATATTCAAATATTATTATTTATAATACCATATTATGGTGACTATATAGAATATTATAATAAAACTTTGCTAATAATAAATTTAATAAAAATATATTATTAGGAGGAAGTAGCATGTTTGAACATAAAAAGCAATTGTTACATGAAGTTAAAGTAGAGAGACCTAATCCTCAGTACGCAGTATTAATGCAAGAACAACTAGGAGGAGGAAATGGTGAGTTAAAAGCAGCTATGCAGTATATTTCTCAAAGCTTTAGAATAAAGGATCCTGAAATAAAGGATTTATTCTTAGATATAGGAGCTGAGGAACTTAGCCATATGGAAATGGTTGCACAAACTATAAATCTTTTGAATGGCCATGATGTTAATAATAGTGAAGTATGTAATGGAGAAATTCAAACACATGTACAATGTGGTTTATCACCTGTACTTATAAATTCATCAGGTGCTCCATGGACAGCAGATTATGTAACTGTTACTGGAGACTTAGTTGCAGATTTACTATCTAATATAGCATCTGAACAAAGAGCAAAGGTTGTTTATGAATATCTCTATAGACAGATAGAGGATAAAGAAGTAAGAGCAACAATAGATTTTTTACTTAATAGAGAAGAAGCTCATAACGCATTGTTTAGAGAGGCTTTAAATAAAGTTCAAAAGAGTGGTTCAAATAAGGATTTTGGAGTTACTCAAGATTCTAAGTTATATTTTGATTTATCAACTCCAGGACCTTCCCATGAAGCTCCCAATCCAACACCACCCTCCTTTGAAAACCCTAGAAGATAATAGTATTTTAAATACCGTATTATTCAGAAGTGAATTATGCGGTATTTTTTATTTTGTGACTTAAATAATATGAAAAATTAATCAGACGCTGCCTAGAGCACCTCTTTATAGAAGTGACTTTTTCAAATATTAAAATACATTATATAGTATTTATGCTACAATAAGTATATAAAAATGTAAGTGTAAGTGAGTAACTATGACTTGTGGTAAACTAAAAGATTATTTGAATTAATGGAGGTATAACAATGAGATTTGGAGCAATTGGATTGTATGTGAATAACATGGAAATCATGGTTAAATTTTATAAAGATGTAATGGGATTAAATATAAATTGGGATGGCAGTGGATTTACAGCTATTGAAATGGAAGGACAAATTCATCATTTTATTTTATGCACAAGAGAAGGTTTTGAAGAATCTATACCTGAGGTATTTAATTGGAATAAAGGCATAAATGGTAATATGGAGCTTTGTTTTGATGTTCCTAACTATTCTGATGTAGATATAGAATTTCAACGTGTTATAAATGCAGGAGCAAAACCAGTTTATAAACCTACTACTGAATCTTATGGTATGCGAATCTGTTATGTTGAAGATCCAGAAGGAAATCTTATTGAAATATGCTCAGGTAATGACGATACCTACAGTGTAGAATAATTATAATCTGAATTATAATTGTATTATTATACGAGTTAGTTGGTATATAGCTAACAGATAAATTCCAATTTGTAGTAGGAATTAATTTAATGTTTAAGTAACAATTTTTTAAAGTGCGAATAAAGATAATTAATATGTTGCGTAAAGTGTTTATACAATATAGTATGATTTTCTTATAATTAAATTAGAACACTAAGAAACAGCGAGTTATAGATTATTTATATAATATGTGATTGGAGGTGTTTATATGGGTGATAGGATGTTATATAAAAATAATATACCTACAGAAAAAGAAATTTTTGAACATATAGGTGATAATGCAAAAGTGTTATTGAAGCAATTTGAGGAATCATTTAAAAAACAATATGATATGCAAAAGGAATTAAAGTTTCCATTTGGAAAAAATTATGGTTGGGGATACAAGTATTCGCATAAGACCAAGCATTTATGTTATGTGTTTTTTGAAAGTGGAGAAATAGATATAATGATGCAAATAAGTTCAAAAGATAAGGAAAAGCTCAATGAAGTTATTAATGAAGGATTATCTTTAACAAAAGAAGTATGGAAGAATAGCTATCCTTGTAGTGATGGCGGATGGATTAATTATAGACCTAAAGCACAGGAAGATATTACAGAGATAATGCGATTGTTGGCTTTTAAAAAGAAGCCTGTTATAAAATCATAGAGATTTAAATACAACATTGATGAAAATATTTTTATTGTAAGGAATCTATTAATCACTATCTCTATAAATGGAGTAACAAAAATATAATTAAATAATTTATTCACTATAAAGAGAATATACTTACAGCGGAAGATGTGATTTTGTTTCAAAGGAAAATGAATTGGGATGAAGATATTATCGATGTTCTTGTTAGCTGCTGGGAAGAATTAATAAATTCAATAGAAGAGTCAGAACATACATTTATATCAGAACATACATTTATAATTGAAAGTGCTTTCTTTAGCTATACACTTTATTTAATGAACCTAGAATTTTCTAAGGAAAAAATTAATAACTACTTTAAAAAGCTAAATATCATTTTATCAAAGTTAAATCCTCAGATTATCTTATTAAAAGGAGATACTGAAACTATTATTAGAAGAGCTTGTGAGAGAATATGAATTTGAAAATATATGTTGGTAAATACCAAGTCCCCAAGGAATTCCTTGCTAAAGGTGAAAATTTAGAGATATTTTTTGAAGATAACTTATTAGTTTTAAAGGGCACATATTGGGAAGATTATAAACTTAGCCAAAGGTCTGAAACTAAGTTTTTGATTAAAAGGATTCCGATGGAACTTAATTTTAAGTTGAAAGAAGGAAAGGTAAAAGGATTTGACTACACTTTTATTGATAGGAATACTTATTTCTGTTCTAAAATAGAATAATGAAGATTAATGGATAAGTTAGTGTTTTGAAAGATTAGGAGAAAAGTAAATGAAATATGGAAAAGTAATTGGCTTAGGTAATACGGCAACTGTATATGAATGGGAAGAAGGCAAGGTGCTTAAGCTTTTCTATCAAGGCTATCCAAAAGAAGCGGTAGAAAGAGAATTTCATAATGCGAAGGCAATAAGAAATATGGATTTTTCAAAACCAAAGGCATATGAAATTATTTTTTTAGAAGTGCGAATGGGTATTATATATGACAGAGTAGATGGTGAATCCTTGTTGGATTGGGTTATGAGAACAGGTAAGGTTCAGGAATGTGCAGTATATATGGCAAATCTACATAAGGCAATCCTTCAGAATAAGATTAGTAATGTACCTAATTACAAGGAGTTTTTAAAATGTAATATAGTAAATTCACCATCAGCTAATTCGAAGAAACAAGAAGAAGTATTGCAAATTCTAGATAAACTGATAGATGGAAATACGCTTTGTCATGGTGATTTCCATCCAGGTAATATTTTAATATCGGATGGACATACAATAGTTATAGATTTCATGAATGTATGTCATGGAGATTTTTTATATGATGTTGCAAGAACTGTATTTCTGGTGGAATATACACCTGAGCCGATAGAAGTAGGCGATAGAGAAATGCTCTTAGGATTTAAGAAAACATTGGCAGATTTGTATCTTATGCAAATGAATGTTACAAGAAAAATGATACAGGATTATCTAGCAGTTATTATTGCGGCTAGAGTGGGTGAATGCACTGAAGAATAGTTATATCCATTGTCATTACTATAATTGTATGGATTGACATACCATACCGTTTTCCTTCAAAGAACTTAATTTGAAAAAAGATTAATAAATATCATATATCTAATAGGTGTAACTGTAATATTTTTAGTGCTTATTTATTTTCATTTCTATATATTCGTACAAATTTCTTTAAATATTTAGCAATTGAATGAAAGTTACAATTACTTAAAATACGTATATTATCATGGACTATTAGTATGTAAGAAGCAATAAAAGTTATCCCAAATGTATGAAAAAGGGATGCAATAAAGTAGTAAATATACTGTACTTTTCTTGTGAGTTGATACATAGTTGTAAAAAAATAAAATATTATCAAATAGTATAAACGTAATTTTAGGAGGTTTTATTGTGAGTCATAATTTGACAGTAACAGCAGATCTTATAAATGACAAGGTAAAATTTTCAGGGGTATCACGTTATAATAAGGAGATAATCATTGATTCCGTGGATGGCGATGGGTATACTCCACTTGAGCTATTTCTTATGAGTCTGGCAACCTGTAGTGGGATGACCTTAGCTTTATTGCTTAGGAAGATGAACAAGACTGTATCTGAATTAAAAGTAATCGCTTCAGGTGAAAGAAGAGAAACCTATCCTACATATTTTAAAAGTATACATTTAATATTTGAAATTGGATCAAAGGACGTACAGACTGATGAGATCGAAAGGACTATAAAACTGATGGAAGAGTCGTTATGCCCTGTTTGGAACATGGTAAAAAGTAATGTTGACATAAGCTATGAGTATAAGATAATATGCCACTAAAAAAGGTAATTGAACATAATTTGGATTTGATAAAAACCGCAGACTATATAATAGATATGTGCCAAGATACAGGAGAAAATGATGGTCAAATAGTAACAGCGGGAACCCCTGAGGATATTATAATGTGTGATTAATCATATACAGGGAAATATCTAAGAAAATATATGACAAGAGTTCTTTTTTGAAAATTGAATAATGCGGTATTTAAAAATATCTTGTAATAATATTAATTTTTAAGGAGTGAAAAATGAGCAATTATAGAATTATAAAAATACAGGAACACCCTGAATTGAAAAATTACGCAGCAATTTGGTTTCATGAGAAGTGGAATATTCCCCTTGAAGCATATCTTGAAAGCATAGACGAATGTATGAAAAATAAAACTCCTGTTCCACAATGGTATATAGTAATAATAGGATATAAAATTGTAGGTGGACTTGGTGTAATAGAAAATGATTTTCACAACAGAAAAGATTTAACACCTAATGTATGTGCTGTTTATGTGGAAGATGATTATCGCTGTAAAGGAATTGCTGGTAAAATGCTGAACTATGTATGTGATGATATGAGAGAAAAAAATATTGATACACTTTATCTTGTTACAGACCACACGTCTTTTTATGAGCGTCATGGTTGGGAGTTTCTGTGTATGGTCCAAGCCGAGGGTGAAAAAAATCTGACAAGAATGTATATCCATAGAACAATATAAATTAAAGTTTATTGGTTAGATTATTGAAGAGATAAGAAAAATATAATAAGAAATACTAAATAATATGATATGATGTAATATAGTTAATAGTATTTATTTAGCTTAATAGAGTTTTCTAATAGTATAAAGTATATTGTTAGAAAAGCAATAGAAAGGGTGAACTTCATGAGTGTATTCTACTCTTACTTTTAATATTTTAAAAATGAAGGAGAATAGAATGATTAAAAAATTTGATATAAGTAAATTAGATGATGTAATGGCAATCTGGCTTGAAACTAACATTAACGCTCACAGTTTTATACCGGAAGAATACTGGATTAAAAATTTTGATATGGTGAAACAGGTGTTGCCATCAGCTGATATTTATGTTTATGAAGAAAATAATATTATAAAGGGGTTTATAGGAGTTGTAGAAAAAAATTATATAGCAGGAATTTTTGTGAAAAAAGAATATCAAAAAGAAGGTATAGGACAGAAACTGATAGATCATTGTAAATCTAGGTATCCATATCTCCTATTAGATGTCTTTATAGAAAATAAAAAAGCAATAAACTTCTATGATAAAAACGATTTTATAGTTGTAGATAAACATATTCATGAGGATACAAAAGAGATGGAATATACTATGTCTTTTGGTGAAAAATAGTTTAATATATAATCAACATAAAGAAAGCGTGTTGCAAAAAAATTTTATGCAACACGCTTTTTACTATATATTCTCCAGAGGTATTTTGGTTTTAGTTAAGAATTTATCAGAGCTATCCTCTTTCCATGGCACCCGATGAACGATTTGCCTGCTTTATCTACATGTGCTCATAGTTTAACATCAACAACACTTTTCTATACTCTGTATCACGATAAATAGAAAAAGTTATTGGTTGAATATCTTTCATTGCCAAATCAATTTCAGATACGTTAGATCCCATTTCTCCTAAGAAAACAATTTTATTTAGAATTAGAATTTGATCTGTGGAGTATATCCTGTATACAACTAAACTGTAATTAGCTCACTAAAGATGAAGTATGAAGTAGAAATTAAAAATATTCTCTGAAAACTGAACAGCATAGTATTTACAAAATATGTTACAATTAACTCATAATAATGTTAAAATAGTAATTTATGAAAGAGGTATAATAATATGGATGATAGAGTAAAAGGGTTACGCGGTGGAAACCTGGATATAGATTTGGCCAGTGATGGGGTTGATTGGAAACAGACTCAATGCCCATGGAATGTTGCTGATAATTCAAATAAACATAAATGTGCCGTAAAAGGAACTTCAATATGTAAGTATTTTTGTGGAATTAAATTTTTAGATAGCGTATTGTGTAGTTATCCTCATGAAAATAAAGAGGTACTTACAAGAAGTGATATAGATAGGGATTTGTGGTAAAGGTCAATTTGTATATAGTGCAAAGTAGTTAAGGAAAATTCGTTCTTTGTAAATTGAATAGTATGGTATTTGAAAATATATTATAATTACATCATAATCATAATAGTAGAAATTTATATAACAAGAAATTTTTAGGGAGGTGATAGAAACTATGGCTAATTCATTAGTTAAATCATTGCCAATGTTACTTTCTATGATGATAAGTCAATTTATCTATCTTAAAATTGATAATAGATATAATGTTACAAACAGGATTAGCTCAAGACTTTCCATAAGACAAGAATTGAAAGCGTTCTTTTGTATTTGCTGTGTAATGATAAGCATATTAATTATTGGAGTTATTGGCATATACATAATTGACATTGCTGATACTTTATACGGTGTAGTAAGTGGAACTATTACTGGAATTGGCATTAGTATTTCGATAAAGTTATCAAAGNNAACTTTATAAAGTAGTCGTTATACAGGTGTATTTGATACCCGTATTTTTCTTAAAAATAGGAATTAAAGGAAGTCATATGGCTTCCTTTAAAAATTGCTTTAATTTCAAGATTATCTTAAACCATAGCCATTTAAAAAATATATGTTAAACATACCTTTAACATATATACAATAAAATTTAAATTGGTTACGTATGTCTACTCATCAAATAATGAAGAACAATATTCTGATATTATGAAAATTAAATATAAAGTAAATACCGTATTATTCAAAAGTGAATATGTGGTATTTTTTATTTCGCAATTCAAATAATTAATGAAATACTTAAGGGGTGGAACAACCCAGCATATGTATATTTTTATTCATTGAAAACTAAACATTATGGTAATGAAAATGAAAAGTTGTCTTATTAAAAGCAGAAAATTAATATTTATAGGGGGGACTAGTAAATGTCAAGAGCAAAAATGCAAGTTTTAATAATTCCATATATTAAAAATGAAGAGGGAATAAAATATTGTATATTCAATAGAGCCGATGCAGAAGACAATGAAGATTTCTGGCAGTTTGTGGCTGGTGGTGGTGAAAATGATGAAAAGCCGTTGGAAGCAGCGATAAGGGAAGTATGGGAAGAAACCGATATAAAAGAAAATGCTATATTTTATCAATTAGAAAGTACCAGTTATGTACCAACGAATTGTTTTTCAATGGAAAGACGCAAAACATGGGGAATGGATTGCCTTGTAATTCCAGAGTATAAATTTGCTGTTCACGTTAGGAACAACAATATTCAAATATCTGGTGAACATAAAGAATATAGATGGGTTAATTATGATACAGCAGTTGAATTGTTAAAATTTGAAAGTAATAAGATAGCCCTGTGGGAATTAGATAACAGAATAAAGATGAAATTACTTTAATGACAATTGTATCTTGTTGTAACAGATTAGATTGATTAACTTTAATATATATTTGGAGGTGTACCATGAATAAGATAGAAAAACTAATAAAAATTCGTAAAATTTCTTTAGTATGCTTATTTTTATCTATTCCTATATGTTTTATAGGATGTTTTTTCCCTTTTGTTTTATTTACGATTATTGGTATAAGTTTATTACCAATATTTATTGTATTATCTATTTTGTTTTGGAAATGTCCTTATTGTAATTACAGGTTACCAATGAAATTTGACAAAGATAGTGAGAATATACCTCTTTTACTACAGACGTATTTTCTATTACATTTTATGAAGATAATGTGATTGGTTTTCGAGAGCAAGATCAATATAAAGAAAAATATTATAAAATCCAAGATAAGAAATTTGATATTAAGAAGATTATAGAGGAGTTACATTAACTTGTTATGATACAGATTAGGAGTAGTGTAGGATTAAAAACAAGAAGAAGATAATTTCTTTGAAAATTAAATAGTGTTATGTTATGGAAAAATGTTATAATTATTTATATTTATATTTATATTAAAGTAGGTAATATATTTAATAAATTAATATATAAAAGGATTTTGAAAGGATAATATATAAATGAATTTTAGAATTATTAACAAAGATGATTGGGACAGAAAGGAATATTTTGAACATTATTTTTCTGAGCTTCCATGCACATATAGTATGACTGTTAAACTAGATATTACAGAAATAAAAAATTTCAATAAAAAGCTATATCCAACAATGCTTTATTATATTACAAAAGTTGTTAACAGACATAGCGAATTTAGAACATCTTTTGATATGAATGGACAGTTAGGAATTTTTAATAAAATGCTACCATGCTATACAGTATTTAATAAAGACACAGAAACATTCTCTAATATATGGACAGAATACTCTGAGGATTATGATGTTTTTTGCGAATTATATGAAAAGGATATTAAGGAGTATGGATCTATAAATAAAATGATGGCAAAGCCAAACATACCTATTAATAACTTTCCAGTTTCAATGATACCTTGGACAACATTTGAAGGATTTAATTTAAATCTGCAAAAAGGACATAATTATTTACTTCCTATTTTTACAATGGGAAAATATTATGAAGAAAAAAATAAATATATTTTGCCCTTAGCTATACAAGTTAATCATGCTGTGTGCGATGGATTTCATGTATGTCGCTTTGTAAATGAATTACAAGAATTAATAAATAAGGGTATATAATGGATATGATTTAGTGCAATATTATTCGTAGGCACATACCCTAAAGAATTATATGATACTATATTTATTGTTCATCATATCCTTCTTTTTATGTTTAATTATACCTTAAATTTCATTAATTAGTAATTATTTGTAAATTTATCCGTAATAAACTTTAAGTTTTTCTTTAATTTTTTTACCTTCTTCTTTAAGTCTTTTAATTTTTTTTAGATTGCGATAATAGCATCATTTTATAGGAATATTTTAGTTACGAATACAAATGGTAAATATAAAATAAGTGCAATAATTGATTTTGAATTATGTTATCCTCAAAATTGTGAAAATGACTTAGCTAATTTATACTTTAAGTACTTTTGGGATAATAAAGAGTATGAAAAAGCATTTCTCAATGGATATAACAAATATATGGTAGTTCATAGTGAGTTTTATGAAAAATTAAAGTTTTATTTTATTTATTTGGTAATAGAGAACTGTAGTTGGTCATACATAAGAGCCAATGACTACTATACTAAGAATATAAATTTTTTAAAGAGATTATTGTAAGTGTTAAAGTTACCTCACAATATTTTTGAACGATGTATTATGTGTAAGAATGAATTGGTATGTATAATTTTCATATTATACAAAACACTCTATAAACCTTAATATACAAATAATTTATAAATAGAAAGCACATAAAACTTTACACTAATTTATCGAATATGGGGGAGCATAAATGGAAAATAGCAAAGTGGAATTAAAAACACCTAAGTTTGAAGAATTAGATTATAGAAGAAAACTTTTATCAGATAGAGAAACAATGATTTACAATATAGGATATGGAGACACTTATGGAACAGGATGTATAGATTTTAAGGAAAATACTTGGAGAGACTGGTTTTTTAGATGGGTTAATAATACTCCAGAAAGATATTATGCATATATTATTAAGATTGATGAAAATTTACCTGTTGGTGAGGTTGCTCTACGATATGTCAGTGAAAAAAAATCTTACTGTGTTAATATAATAGTGGAAGCAAGGCATAGGGGCAATGGATTTAGTAAACAAGCCTTAAGATTATTAATTGATGTTGCATTCAATGAGTTAGGAGCAGATAAAGTATTCGATGATTTTCCAAAATCCAGAATATCCGCAGAAAAAGTGTTTAATAAAGTAGGGTTTAAAAGAGTTTCAGATGAAATTGTTGAATTAACTAAACAAGATTATTTAAGTAAACAGATGGTATAATACAATGGGGATAAAAAAAGTGAAAGAGTAGACTTGAAAATAAACGGTTAGTTGGATTGAGAATCGAGAGGTATGGATTTAAATGAGTGTAAAGCAAGTTAGCATTTTTATATTACTGTTATTAACTATGTCTTTATTGTACTGCACCATAGGACCAGGTATAACTATACTAATATTAGCAATAATGTTTTTTGCATTAGCTATATTATTTACATTTAAAGCAGAATACTATGATAAGTATTTAGTACTAGTAAACCCAAAGTTATATAATGCATACAAGGAAAAAGGCAGGGACTTCATTAGAAAAAAGAGAATTACCACTATAATAAGTTATTATATATTGTCTGGTTTAACAGGATTCAATGGATTTATACAAATAAGGTTAATGAATGAAACAGATATAAGATTATTATTTAGTTTTAGTGAGTTTTTACCATTGGGCTTGGTGGTTTTAGGAGGGGTATTTATAACAAATTACATTTGTGTTTATATAGCAAAGAAATCTAAAACAGCCGGTGAAGATTTAATGTGGAATATTATTGTAGGTATTGTACTTGCTATTGCTTTAATAATCTTCACCGCATTATATATACTTGGTTAATAAACAATGATTTTAATGGTGCCATGGGTGGTAAAATAGTTGTGGAAAAAATGAAGAAATATGGCTCTTAGAAGAAAGGTTTATAATACTGAAAGAGAAAGGCATCCTTAAAGGTTTAATAAGGGAATTAGAAATGGGGCATCCCATAGTGTGGTAGCACTTAATCCTACTGAAGATGTTAAGGAAAAGCTTAAGAATAAAGACACCCTATTTTAANNTTAAAATAGGGTGTCTTTATTAAAATGCAACTGTAAAAATTTTAAACATGGATTTCATATAAAAATAGAAAAAGGTTATCCATCTGCGTCCCAGCCTAACAAGAATTTAACTATCTTCATCTTGTGCCTCCATAAATTTTCATTTGCATTAATTTTAGATAATCGTTTAATTTAAAAGGGCTTTCCCTCTCAAATTTTTAAACTCGATTTTTATAGCTTCATCTTCTGCCTGAGGGTTTAAGCTTTTTTGCCAGGCAATGTAATATGACATTATTTTATCTTCATATTTAGCCCAATCATCTTCATTGATTTTTAAAAATACACTGCTACCTACTTTTGCTTGCTGTTCTTGCGTGGTTTCTTCTACGCTTTTAGTTTCAATAATTTCAATGATTTCTTCAGACAAGGCGATTCCCTTTGCTGCATTGTTCCATGCACCTTGTACACCAAAAAAACCCCCACCTGCCACAAGCAGCAAAGAAACAAGTAAAAGCAATAAACCGGTTTTAAAATTTCTTTTTTTAAAGTAAAGACATCCAAACAATATCCAAATTGCTACAATAAATCCCACTGCACCTATAACAGCTAATATAGTTCCAAAATTATTCATATTTTACTCCTTAATTTATACGTCATCTTTGAATCCATTCAATTGAAGCTCTATATTTATACTCCATTCTTAAAATTTCATTTTAAAATAATTATTTTCCATTAAAACTTGTATTCTTGCTATTCTTTCATTAACCCTATTAATTCCAAATACAAAAGCATCCCACAGGGTAATTTAGGGACACAACCCCTTTGCAAATATTTTGCTTAGTGGTTATTTTTATATTTTATCATAGCAAGATCATTGCTTCAACCATTTAATTCAGTTGACTATCCAATCTATTTAAATTTTTAATCATCCCTAAAATCTGATTTGTAAAGTTTAAAATCCTATCTTTAAAGGTTTTTTTCAGCTATCCCTGGGTGTGATAAATATAAATTTAATATATTGTAAATCATGTTATAATTAGTATAATTAAAACTATACTTAAGGAGGGACAATATGGAAGACTTAAATATACAATTTAGAGAAATGAGTGATGCTGAATTTGATAGATTTGCACATTGGGATATTCTAGATTATTCCAAAGATTTAATAAAGGCGGGTCTATCTAGTGAAGAAAATGCACTGGAGGATGCAAAAAAAAGTTTTAATGAATTGCTCCCACAAGGAAAGGGCACAAAAGATAATTATATTTATGTGATTGTAAATAAGGACAATGAAAGTTTAGGATTTATCTGGTATCAAAAGTATAAGGAAGATATAGGGTTCATTTGCGATTTTTTAATACTTGAAAAGTACCGTAAACAAGGTTATGGAAAACAGACCTTGCTTATGCTTGAAAAAGAAGCAATAGAAAAGGGGTTTAATAAAATATTACTCAACGTTTTTAAATACAATAAACCTGCTTATTCACTATATAAAAGTTTAGAATATGAAGTTAGAGATGAAAAAAATGAGAATATATCTATGTTGAAAAATTTGAAAATTACTAATATTTAACCGAAAGAGAACTATGAAAACCACAAGAACCTATGGAGTATGCAAAAAAAAGGGGGATTACTATGTATCAAGTATATGAAACAGAAAGGCTTGTTTTAAAAGTTATAGATGGTTCATTTGCTGAACTAGTATTAGATTATTTTAATAGAAATAGAGAATATTTAAGAGAGTTTGATCCATTAAGAAGTGAGAATTTTTATAAATTAGAAAATCGTAAAAATGCAGTTGAACAGGAATTAATTGAAATAATTGATGGTAAACAATTAAGACTATGGATTTTTAAAAAAGAAGATATAGGATATGAAAGGATAATTGGAACAATTTGTTTTAGTAATATAACTAAAGGGTTTTTCTTATCATGTTATGTAGGTTATAGCATTGATTGTAGTGAAGCAAATAAAGGATACATAACAGAGGTATTAAAGAAAGGAATAGCTGTTATGTTTGATGAATATAAACTTCATCGTATTGAAGCTACAGTAATGCCTAAAAATATATCTTCATTAAAAGTTTTAGAAAAACTTAACTTCAAAAATGAAGGTTTATCTGAAAAATATCAAAAGATAAATGGGAAATGGGAGGACCATTTGCATATGGTTTTATTAAATCCAATAGTTGAGTAGTATCAGTTCTTGTTTCTTATATAAATAAGATTATTCGAATAATAGATAGATAGATAAAACTTAGGAGATGAGATAAATGAATAAGATGCAAATTAAAAAAATT
The DNA here is from genome assembly GCF_002414285.1 of Clostridium sp. UBA5119. Classification (NCBI taxonomy): domain Bacteria; kingdom Bacillati; phylum Bacillota; class Clostridia; order Eubacteriales; family Clostridiaceae; genus Clostridium; species Clostridium sp. UBA5119. The sequence continues at coordinate 21,387 of NZ_DHYX01000113.1, forward strand.
GTGAAAGAAAATCTTGGAAAACATTTAAATTGTGAACAAGAAATCTTTGATCATAATGGATTAATTTTTCATAAACCAATTAAATTAAATGAATTTCAACAAAATCCATTTTTGGAAATTACGAGCATTGAAAAAACAATTATTGTTTCAGCTTCAGATGAAATTATGGAAAATGTGAAGACTTTATTAGTTGGGAAATCAAGAGATGAGGTATTTGAATGTCCTTTAATATATGGTCAATCAATTTATTATATTCCTGATATGAAAGAAATGAAGTTATGTGATTTATTACCGCAATACGAATATTTCTATTTAGAAGGAAATGAGATAAATAAATTAAGAGAAATTAAAGGATTTAATAATTCATTAGAGTTTGATGAATGTGGAAATGCATCTACTGCAATTGTATTTTTTGCTATGAAGGATGGAGAAATCATAGGACTTGCTGGTGCATCTAAGGAACACAATAATATGTGGGAAATGGGTATAGATGTACAAGGTAATTATAGAACAGGTGGTTTGGCTACAGTACTTGTAAATCATTTAATGCATAAAATATTGAGCAAAAACATTTTACCAATATACTGTGCATCATCATCTAATATTGCCTCACAAGCAGTAGCTCATAGAGCTGGGTTGATACCTTACTGGATAAGCACATATAAGAATATACTTGATGGTAGTTCATCTTATAATGAATTAGTGAAACTATTATATTAATATTACAAGTGAAGTAACAAGCAATTTACACCTTCAATTTTTTATGTGACATTTCAATAGTAAATTAGAGTTTAGATTGATAAATCTATTTAAATAGGATTTCAAAATAATTAATAATGGGGTATAAAAATGATAAAAAACATTTATACATATGAGGAAGTAATTGATTTCCTATGGGAATTAAGTCAGGACAATATGCATGCAAGTTATCCAAGGATAAACTCAATAGAGGAGCTTAAAGGAGAATTTGAAAAGGCTCTAAATGTGAAGAATCGTAATATAATAGCCTATTATGAAAATGATGTACTATGCGGGGTGTGCACTTATTTTTGGATACCTGATGAAAAATATGCACAAACACTACAGTTTTTAATAAGAGAAGATTATCAACAAGTTGCAGATGAAATGATTCATTACATAAGTAAGGAATTGTCTGGATATAAGCTATTTATAGGGGTACCATTTTCTAACGAAAATGCAAACCAATATTTTAAGAAAAAGAATATAGAATGTATCGAATCTAGTATTGTGGCAAATTTATATAATTTAAAAACTCATTGGAATCAAAGGCATGATAACGTAGATAAAATTACTAAAGATAATTTTGAAGAATATGCTATATTTCATGATAAACATGCTATTCCATTAGGAATTTATTACAATAGCACAAATTTGAAAAATGATATGAATTATTTTCAAGTACTTGTTTTTAGAAAAGACGAAGAGATTTATGGAAGCATTTTTACTAAGGGTAACAAAGACTTATTAGATGTTGTTGGTTTATTTATTGATAAAGAATATAGAAATAAAGGTATTGAAAGTATTTTAATCAATGAAATGCTCATGGAATTATATAATAAATTTGGTTCCGTAAAAGAGATATTATACTTCGTTGATGAAGATAATAGTGATGAACTAAATTTTGTGTTGAATGCAGGTTTTGAGATTAAAGAAAGATATAGATGCTATAGATGTATACTTTAGTTCACTAAGTTATTATTATATTTTTGCCATATCTTAAAGATTAATAATTATACAAAATGGTTTGTTGTAAAAGGAGAAGATACTTAAGAATTTCTACAAGAAAAGCTTGAATATATGAGGTTAACATATATATGAGTTTATTATATTTAGTATAAAAAAATAATTGATTAGCTTATTTAGTAGGAGAGAAATTTATGGAAGACAAAAGTATAGAAATAAAAAAAGACATAACTAATATATTTAATAAGGTATCAGCAGTTTTTGATGGTAGTGGTCCAAGATACTTTACATATTTTGGAGAGAAATTGGTTGAATTTGCAGATGTAAAGGAAGGCGAAAGAGTTTTAGATGTTGCATCGGGAAAGGGAGCTTCACTTTTTTCAGTAGCAGAGAAAGTTGGAAAGAGTGGAGTGGTTACAGGTATTGATATAGCAGAAGGAATGGTTAATGAAATTGATTTAGAAATGCAACGCCGAGGTGTAAAAAATGCACATGTAATGGTAATGGATGCTGAAAAATTAGAATTTGCAAATGAAACTTTTCAGCATATACTCTGTGGATTTGGAGTATTCTTCTTACCAAATTATAAAGTTGCATTTCATGAATTCATGAGAGTTCTAAAAAGTGGTGGTCGATTTTCATTCACTACATTTCTTAGAAAAAAAGATGAAAAATTTATGTGGCTAAATGAATTATTTGATAAATATTTACCTGTATTTGAAGATGAATTAGATGAATATCAATCAGAGGATATCCCTGAATTTGATACAGAAGAAGGTTTGTATAAAATTTTGAATCAAGCTGGATTTAAAAATATACGAGTTATAAGTGAAGAAAAAGTTTTTATATACAAAGATGAACAAGAATGGTGGGATAAACTTTGGACTCATGGCGCTATAAGCACACTAGAAAAGATACCAAAAGGTATGCTTGAAGACTTTAAATCAGAAGTTTTTGAAAAACTTAGAGAAATGAAAGAAGCAGGAGGCATACCACATACAAAGTCTGTTTTATATGCCTTTGGGGAAAAATTATAAATTCTTCAAAAAATTTAGATACCGTATTATTCAGTAATGTGTAAAAGCATAAAATTAGTTATATATTAGTTACGTTACAATTTGTAGATTAGACGACGTAACTATTGAAATTGAAAATACGAATGATGCTCTTTGAAAATTGAATAATACGGCTCTGAATTTAAATATAATTTATTTTTTTAAAAAAGAAGGTAATTTAATTCTTTTACAGAATAATTATTTTAAGAAAAAAAGGAAGGGATGTAATTTATATGAAATCAAGAAAAATTTTGAAACTAATTGCAACTTTATTATTAGGTACTGTTTTATCAAGTAATACTGTTTTAGCTAAAAGCATCGATCCCAATATAGCTACAACTACTGGTGGGATATCTGCTGAAGTCGCTAGCTATGGACAATCTTTGAATAGTGTGCAAATATATGTGAAGTGTTTAACAGGAAAAATAATAACTTTAGAAGTTGAATTAAGTGATACAATTGAGAATGTTAAAACCAAAATTCAAGATAAAGAAGGGATTCCCCCACACTATCAAAGGCTTATTTATGCAGGAAAACAACTAGAAGATGGAAAAACGTTAAGTGATTACAATATTCAACGCTTTTCTACTCTGCATTTAGTTTTGAGATTATAGACAAATAAGGTTAAGATTTAAATTGCGTTTCAGCCCCAAGTGTTTTTGATGAAGAGAATACGTCAAAAGTTAATGAAAATCATTCTTATTATGCGTCACAACTATTAAAACCGAATAATCTCTTAAAAATGCCGTATTATTCAATTGAATTTTACGGTATTTTTACGTCGTCTTTCAAAGACCTTCAGTACTAATAAAATTGAAAATCCTTATTTGTAAACTGGATGATACATTATTAGGAAATATTTATATTAACATAAATTGTTTGTCATGGTATAAATTCAATGGTAAAATTTATATATGGATAGGTGAGGTTGAATTGTAAAATATTATAAATATAATTGTAAAATTTGAAGTGGAGTGTGAAAATATTGGATTCTCATATTATTAAATCACAAATATTAAACAAGAACTCTGATTTTTCTGGAGTCATATTCCTCTCGATTAGTGGAAAAAAAATTATACAAGAAGCTATGGGGGAAGCTAATATAAGTGAACATATTAAAAATCATATAAATACGAGATTTCCAACAGCATCTGGATGTAAGATTTTTACCGCTATTGCGATATTAAAATTAATTGAAATGGAAAAATTGTCATTAGATGATTCGGTTACAGATTGTTTGCCGAACTTTTTCCCATATATGGATAATTCGGTGACAATTCGCCATCTACTTACCCATACATCGGGATTTAGCGACTATTTTGATGAAGAAGAAAATGAAGCTGATGTTTACTATGCTAAGGTATGGGAGAATATTCCGATGTATGTCATGAAATCACCAGGTGATTTTTTGAGATTGCTTAAAAATAAAAAAATGGAGTTTGAACCTGGTTCTCGCTTCAAATATAATAACGGTGGATTTGTAATACTTTCTATGATTATAGAAAATGTTTCAGGAGTGGATTTTCCACTATTTATCCAGAAATACATTTTTGACATATGTGGAATGAGTCATAGTGGTTATTTTTCGATGGACAATCTTCCATGTGATACTGCAATTGGTTATACAGACAATGGAAAGGGAGGCTTAAAGTCTAATATTTATTCTGTGCCTATCATTGGCGGTGGAGATGGAGGGGCATATACTACTGCAAGTGATATGTATTTATTCTGGGATGCTTTGATAAATGGAAAACTACTATCGGTTCAGAATGTACAAGCTATGTGTACTCCACAAATAAAAACTGGAGAAAATGGTAGTGATTATGGATATGGTGTATGGTTAGATACATGTAATAGCATGGTTATGAAAATTCATGTTATGGGTGGTGACCCTGGAGTCTCTTTCAGAAGTGCTTATTATCCACATAACAAAAGTGTGTGTACTGTTTTATGTAATCGTGATGCAGGTAGTTATATGGCACTTAAAGTAGTTGAAGATATGATGTCCATCATGTAAGTTGAAAGTAACAATACATGATAGAGGCTATTTAGATATAGGATTGAATATTCGTAATTCATCATTAATATGATTATATAATTAAATAACTGAATAGTATGGTATTTGAAGATATAACGATAGGGATTTAAATCATAATAGTATTATAATGTGTAGCAAGGATGTTTTATGTTAATCTCATTAATAATTTCAATAGTATATATGTGGAAATTTAAAATTAGTTTTTAAAAAATTGGATTAATAATAATAGAAAATGGAAGCGCAAAGAAAGTTTTATTTTTTTGCCGTTAGTAATTGCTAAGGCTCCTTTCTTGTTAGTTGGAATTCGTTTAAGAGGATGTAGGATTTATCTGGTATCAAAAGTATAAAGAAGATATAGCCTTTATTTGTGATTTCTTAATACTTGAAAAGTTCCGTAAACAAGGTTATGGAAAACAGACCTTACTTTTGCTTGAAAAAGAAGCAAAAGTAAATGGGCTTAATGAAGTATTACTAAACGTTTTTAAATATAATAAACCTGCTTTTTCGTTATATAAAAGTTTAGAATACAAAATAAGAGATGCAGAAAATGAGAATATATCTATGTTGAAAAATATTTAAAATTTCAACTGTGCTGGATATAGAATAATTGGTGTTTGGGGAGATAAAAAATATAGTGAAACTGCATTTTCAATTATTGGACTTAAGAAAGAACTATTATAATTTACAGCATTCCAAACTTATATAATTGATCAGAATTGTATTATTCATCTATTTCCCCCATTAAATAAGAGGAGTGAATATTAAATGATAATAATGGAAACAGAAAAACTTATTATTAGAAAATTTAAGAAAGATGATTGGAAAGATTTATATGAATACCTTTCTCGAGAATCGGTGGTTAAATATGAACCATATGATGTTTGTAATGAAGATGAAAGTAAAGAAGAAGCTATTTACCGTGCGCAGAATGATGCCTTTTGGGCTGTATGTTTAAAAGAAAACAATAAGTTAATTGGTAATGTTTATTTTCAGCAACAGGGGCCTAAAGAATTTTTAACATGGGAAATCGGTTATGTGTTTAATCCTACATATTATGGAAAAGGCTATGCCACAGAGGCGTGTAAAAGAGTTTTGAGGTATGGCTTTGAACAATTAGGAACTCATCGAGTTATTGGTAAGTGTAACCCAGAAAATGCTCCCTCATGGAGATTATTGGAACGACTTTCCATGAGAAGGGAAGGACATTTTAGAAAACCAGCTTATTTCAAAAAAACCATTGATGGGAAGGCAATATGGCATGATGCTTACCAATATTCCATATTAGAGGAAGAGTGGTTTGATTCTACTAAATAATTTGATATTTAGCCAGT
>NZ_DHYX01000111.1:0-19655 GCF_002414285.1 Clostridium sp. UBA5119
TTATTTTGCGACGCCCCCTTTAAATTAAACCAAACTGTTTTAATGTGAGTATCCACAAAAATACTGTAAATGTACAGAAAGCAGAGGTAAATACTACTATTTGACCAGCTAAATCACTATCAGCGTCCATTTTTTGAGCCATAGTAAAGGAAGAAATAGCGGTAGGGGATGCAAAGATAAGCATTAAAGCTATAAGTTCTATATCTCTATAACCTAACCATATACTTATAGGCATAAGGATACTGGGAACTATAATAAGTCTACCAGTTACACCTATAATAGTTTGTTTCAAATGAGTTTTTACATCGGTGAATGAGAAGGAGCCACCAAGTAAAATAAGGGAAAGTGGGGTAGCGATTCTTGATATATCATTTATGGATTTTTCAATAGCTGTTGGAAGTTTTATTCCGAAGATAAGAAATAATAGTCCAATTGCTGATGTTATAATTAAAGGATTAGTAATAATTCCTTTAAGAGTATTTTTAATATCTAGCTTTCCACATCTGAAAATTTCTAAGGAGATAACTGCTAACATATTAAAAATGGGAACAACAGTGGCTATTAGTATAGCTACAACCCCCACTTTATCTTCACTAAATAGAGAACATGCTACAGGTAAACCAAATATAACAAAGTTGCTACGAAATATACCTTGTATCAAAACGCCACGTTTTTTATTATCTTTTTCAAGAAGAGGAATGAGAATGCATAATACTATGAAGGTAAGGGTAACGCTTGTAAGTGCAAAGCAAATAAGTTTCGGGTTTACAGCTCCTTTTAAATCTGTTTTATATATATTATAAAATAACAATAGAGGCAAAAAAGCCTTAAAGGTGATACTATTCATAACCTTTAGAGTATTGTCATCAAACATTTTCAATCGCTTTAATACATATCCTAAAGCCATGGTAAGAAACAAGGGTAAAACTACATTAATTGATAAAATCAAATTTTCCATAATCAATATCCTTTCTAGTCTTTAGCTAATCTATTTCTCATATTTTATATGCTTGTCCCAATTAATTGTATACAAAGTTAAAGTGATTTTCAATGTATAAGTAATAATTGATAATATTTGTAATAGGTGTTAAAATAAAAATGTAGTCTTACTCTAAGGAAGTATCCAAGGAGGAAGAGTAATAGATTTAAATCGTTCTGAAGTACATGAGGGTTAGCCCAAATGATAAGGCGGTGTCATAGGATAGCGATATACTATCTCTGCTCTCTTTTGGGATGCAGAGAGTATTTTTTTTGAGAGGAGCATAAGCTTTGGAAACAAGAATCGCATTGATTGGAATTATAGTAGAGGATATTACAGCTACTGAAAGATTAAATAATATTTTGCATGACTATGGACAATATATTGTTGGGAGAATGGGTGTGCCATATCGCGACAAGGAGGTGTGTGTTATCAGCGTAATTATAGATGCAACTAATGATATTATTAGTTCATTATCTGGTAAGTTGGGTATGCTTGATGGTATTACTGTAAAAACGATCTATTCAAAGAAGTAGAGTAAATATATAAAATCAGAACGAATTAGGTATATATTAGAATAAAGCACTTAAAATCTTATTAAGAAAGAAGAGTAGATGTATGTATAATGTAAAATCTAAGGTAGCAACTGAATTTATTGAAGATGGAGAAATATTATCAACCCTTGAATATGCTAAGAAGAATAAAAATAATAAAGAGTTAATAAATAGTATTATAGAGAAAGCTAGAGAATGTAAAGGTTTAAATTACCAAGAAGCAACAGTACTATTAGAATGTGATTTAGAAGAAGAAAATAAAAAAATAGAAGAACTAGCTATGGAGATAAAGAATAAATTTTATGGTAATCGTATAGTTATGTTTGCTCCATTATACCTTTCTAATTATTGTGTTAATGGATGTATATACTGTCCGTATCACCATGGAAACAAACATATAGCTAGAAAGAAACTTACTCAAGAAGAGATTAAAAAGGAAGTAATTGCATTACAGGACCTTGGACATAAAAGACTTGCACTAGAAACAGGTGAAGATCCTATAAATTCTCCTATAGAATATGTATTAGAAAGTATAAAGACTATATATAGCATAAAACATAAAAATGGTGCTATAAGAAGAGTAAATGTAAATATTGCTGCTACTACTGTTGAGAATTATAGAAAATTAAAAGAAGCTGGAATAGGAACATATATATTATTCCAAGAAACTTATAATAAAAAGTTATATGAAGAATTACATCCAACAGGACCAAAGCATGATTATAATTATCACACTGAAGCTATGGATAGAGCTATGGTGGGTGGTATAGATGACGTTGGTATAGGAGTTTTATTTGGATTAAATATGTATAAGTATGATTTTGTTGGATTACTTATGCATGCAGAGCATTTAGAAGCAGCCATGGGAGTGGGACCACATACTATCAGTGTACCTAGAATTTGTCCTGCTGATGAAGTGAATCCAGAAGATTTCACCAATGGAATTTCTGATGATATATTTGCAAAGATTGTTGCAATATTACGTATTTCAGTACCTTATACAGGAATTATTGTATCTACAAGGGAATCTCAAAAATCTAGAGAAAGAGTGCTTCATCTTGGAGTTTCTCAAATTAGTGGAGCTTCATGTACAAGTGTTGGAGGATATGCTCAGAAGGAAAAAGAAGAAGAAAATTCAGCACAATTCGATATCAGTGATACAAGAACTCTAGATGAAATTGTAAATTGGTTACTTGGTATGGGATATATCCCTAGTTTCTGTACTGCTTGTTATCGTGAAGGTAGAACTGGAGACAGATTTATGCAGTTAGTAAAATCAGGTCAAATTTCTAACTGTTGTTTACCTAACGCTCTAATGACTTTAAAAGAGTATCTAGAGGATTATGCATCTGAAGATACAAAAGCTAAAGGCGAAGAAGTCATAAAAAATGAAGCTATGAAAATTCCTAATCCTAAAGTTAGGGGTATTGTAGAGGAACACCTAAAAGAACTTAATGAAGGAAAACGTGATTTTAGATTCTAGATATAATAAAAATAGAGGGCTAGCCCTCTATTTTTTAATATCTTTAATTATACAAATTCCTTGAGTCATGGTACCCATTGGACAATAAACACACCAAGAACGTGGTTTATAGAGAGCCATGGTAATTATACCTAGGAGAGTTGAAGTTAACATTAAGCTGTAGAAGCCAAAACTAAATTGAGCTATCCAAGGAGAAACATAGGATAAATCCGTGAAATTCCAAGGTAATTTAAAGGTCCAAAGTATAGTAAGAACTTCTTTTAGAGTTTTTGTCCCTTGGAAAACGAAATAGGTGTTAAATAACATATTAATGAACATAGTTAAAAAGAAAATTAAAAATCCGTATCTAAAATATTTAGATTTTAAAAATTTAGGCATAGGCTTATTTCTTGATAATTTTAATTTATTACCTAATAAATCTAATAGTTGTCCTCTACCGCAGTATTTATTGCAATAGCCTTTATTTCCTTTAACTATTGAAATTAATAAAGGTACGATGAAACAAATTAATCCTAGCCAAGCAAAGAGTATATTAAATAACCCTAAAATTAAATATAGGGATGATAATATCCAAAGATATTCATAAAGATGCTTTTTCTTCTTTTTCATTAGTTACCTCCTTGTTGTTTAATTTCTATAGTAGATGCAGGGCAAGCTTTAATACATTTTCCACATCCAACACACTTATCATAATCAACCTTTGAAAAAACACCCTTGTTAATAGCAATGGCTCCAAGGGGACAGACTTTTTCACAAGCGCCACAGGCTACACAGTAGCTGGTATCCACATAAGCCTTTCTTTTAACAATTTTCTTTTCCATAAATTTAAATCCTCCTGTTTTATAAATGTTGTAGTAAGCATATTATAAAGGTATAATTAAAAGAAAATATGTGATATAGTCACACAAGCAATTTTTTAGGAGGATAATATGTTAAATAGTTTAGATGTATTTAATAAAAGACTTGAAGCTTTGTATGATGCTTATCCTGTATTAAAAGAAATAGATGATAGCCATGAAATTATAAGAAAAAACGTAATTTTTAAAAGTTTATTAAGTGAGGAGTATTTAAAAACAGATAGTGGAAACTGCATAGGTATGTTATTTGTTATAAGTGGAATTATAAAGGTTCAAAAAGTAACAGAAGAGGGAAATGAAACTAATTTATACAATGTAGAGCGTGGTGAGCTATGTCATGAAGCATTAAGCTGTTTTGTAAATTGTCAATCACTAAATATTGAAGGTATAGCCATGCAAGATTCTTTAATTGCTATTTTACCATCAGATATAGTGAAAGCCTATTTATTAAGTGATTTTAGATTTATGCACGTTATATATAAAGATCTATATGCAAAATTTAGAGGGGTTATAGAAAACAAAGAAGCTAGAATTCATGAATCTTTAGAAAGTAGATTGGTTAAATTATTACTTAGTAAGAATACTAAAATAATTTATACAACCCATGGGGAACTTGCTTTTGAATTAGATTCTTCAAGAGAAGTAATAAGCAGAAAGCTTAAAGAACTAGAGAAAAAAGGGTATTTATTAATATCAAGAGGTAAAATTCAATTACTAAAAGGTTTAGAAGAACTATATAATTAGTAAGGAAATTATAATACAAAGATAACTACATAAACAAAAGAAAGGGTGAAGTTATATATGAAAGACAAAAGTTTAAGTAATGGTTTTTTAAATATAGTAAAAAAAATGAATAATGAAATAATTGGGCAAGGAGAATTCATTTATAAATTGTGTAATTATTTTAAAGAAAAGTTTGAAGAAGATAAGAAGGGCATATTACTTTTAGCCGGTAAACGAGGAACTTTTAAAAAAGCTAGTGTAAGGCTATTATTTGAAAAACTTAACGAAGAAGGAATAACTGAAGATTATCATATAGATGAAATAGATTTAGCTTCTTACAATTTTAATTTAGGATATAATGCTTTTTTAAGTGACTTATATGAAAAACTAAATAATAGTTCACAGGTAATAATGTTTAAAAATACTGAAAAAGCTTCAGAAAATATTTTAAATGTGTTATCAGAAATATATCCTAATACGTGTTTAAAGTTAAAAGATAACTATATTATGAAAAATAAGTTTCTTATTGAAGCAAAGATTAAGGATATAGACAATATAGGAGAATTCATCTGTCATAATAAGTTTTTCATATTTATTTATAATAGTGATGATAATATAATAGAAGATGGAATTTTAGATAATAGGGAAGAGGTATTATATACTGAAAGCCTTACAGAAGAGGAACAAAATAAAGTAATTAGAAGAGAAGTGTTAAGGTCAATAGATGGTATACAAAAGCATATGCAAGGAAATATAGTTCTTGGAATAGAAAATAAAGATGAAGAGGAAGATAACTTTGGAATTTGTAGTTTTCTACAAGAAAACTTCATAGAAGATAGTAATTTTGGAATTAGTGAATATATATCCTATAAAATTTATAAACCAATTATGAACCTAATACAAAAGGAAGGACTTTATAGTGAAAGTGAGATTTTAATATATATAGATAAGAATGAGATATATTGCAAATCAGATGATGAAATATACAAGTTAGAAAACTATCTAGTACCTACCCTTGAAGAAGTAAAATATAAATTGGATTCTATAATAGGTATAGAAGAACTGAAGAATTTTATAATAAATGTTGAAAATAATTGGAAAGTACAAAAAATAAGAAAAAGACTTGGACTAAAAACTTCAAAGATATCTATGAATATGATATTCACAGGAAATGCAGGCACAGGAAAGACTAATGCAGCTAGGGTTACCTTTGAATATTTAAACGCCTTAGGTATATTATCTAAAGGTGTATTTGTAGAGGTGAGTAAAGCAGATTTTGTTACAGAGAACATTAATGATACAGCCAAGAGAACAAATGATATAATTAATTCTGCATTAGGAGGAGTACTATTTATAGATGAAGCATATTCCTTATGTGAAAGTGAAGAAGATAAGGTTGGTAAGGAAATAGTAGATGCATTACTTAAGGGCATTGAGGACAATAGAGATAATTTAATAGTCATATTAGCTGGTTATGAAAAGGATATGGAAAGATTTCTAACTATAAATCAAGGTTTAAAATCTAGATTTTCAAATACTATACACTTTAAAGATTACAATCCAGTAGAAATGTATGAAATAGCAGTTAATATAGCTAAATCTAAGGGGTATAGAATAGCAAAGAATGTAAAAGCAGGTTTAATAGATTTATTTACAAGAAACCAAATTACAGGTAAAAATGATTTAGGTAATTCTAGGTTTGTAAGAAATATAGTGGAAAATGCAATAATTGATGCTTCTAAAAAATATCTAACTAACAGTGATAAGGAAATTGATTTATTAGATAGAGATAACTTTAACTTTAGAGCAAATGCAAAGTTTGATTTAGAAGAAAAATTAAATGAAATAATAGGACTTGATGATGTTAAAAAACTATTAAGAAGTCAATATAAGCTTATAGTTGCTCAAGAAAAAAGGAAATCTGTTGGAGTAAATACTAAGATAGAGCAAAATTTAAATATGGTATTTACAGGCAATCCAGGTACAGGTAAAACAAGCATAGCAAGATTAGTAGCTGAAATGCTAAATAGTATGGGATTATTAAAGGTAGGTCAACTAGTAGAAACTGATAGATCAAGTTTTGTATCAGAAATTCCAGGGGAAACCCCAAAGAAAACAGAAGAGAAGTTTAAAGAAGCTTTAGGTGGAGTGTTATTTATAGATGAAGCATATACCCTTGCCAATGACTCATTAGGAATTGAAGCCATAGAAACTCTGTTAAAGTTAATTGAAGATTATTCTAAAGAAGTAATAGTGATATTAGCTGGATATGAAGAAGAAATGGAAGAATTCTTTGATGTAAACATAGGTTTAAGGTCAAGATTTCCATTATGGACTAATTTTGCAGATTATAATCCCAATGAACTTTTTGAAATGGCGGTAAAGCTTGTTGAATCAAAGGGGTTTAAGTTATCTAAGAATGGATATATAGCTTTAAAGAAAAGCTTTGTTGAAATCTACAATAACTCAGATGCACAATCAGGAAATGGTAGAATGGTTAGAAATTATGTGGAAAAACTAATTAGAAATCAAAGCATAAGAATTGTAGAAGAGGATATCAGCGTTTATGAGATGAATCTTATAACTGCTAAGGATGTAGAAAATATAAATGTTATTGATGATGACAACATCTTTAATCTAGATAGTAGATTAGAGCTATTAGTTGGTAATGAAGATGCAAAGGAATTTTTAAAAAATCAATATAAGCTTTTAAAGGTTAGAGAAAGAAGAAAAAAATTAGGATTAGGCTCAGATATCAATAGATATATGAACATAATATTTACAGGGGAAAATGGAACAGGGAAGAAAACTGTAGCTAATATTCTCTCAGAAATGTATTATAGTATGGGAATAGTTAAAGCGAAAAACATTGTAGAAATGGATAAATATGAATTCATGGCGATGATTAATAAGGGAATAAAAATTGAAGATATATTTAGTAAATTTTCGGGGAAAATGCTATTTCTAAATAGGGTAGACCTTCTACTGGAGGAACATCAATATAATAAAATAGTATCAGATTTCATTAAATTCTTAGATAAAAATAATAAGGTTATATTAATCCTTTCAGGAGAAAAAGAAGGAATGAAAAAACTGGTATTATCTAATCCAGCCTTTAACTATAGATTTCCAACTTGGTTTGATTTTGAAGATTATGATTATATAGGATTATGTAATATAGCATTAAGTATATTAAGTAAAAAGGGATATTCCTTATCGAAAGATGCAGAAGAGGAAATTAATAAAACTATAATAGACATATATGGTAATCCCAATTTAGTAATAAAAAATGGATTAATGATAAAACAATATTTAGATAATCTTATAAGAACTCAGAGCATTAGAATATGCGATGAAGAATTTAATAGAGATAGTATAAATTTCATAACTATAGATGATATTATAAACAGTAAGAAAGAATTTTTAAAAAGAAATATTGTAAAGTAGTAAAATAAAGCAGTAAAGAACTATATCAAGATATGTTTTGATATAGTTCTTTACTTTAGTATAAAATTTATAAGTTTGATATATAGAATTTGTATTAACAATTATTAAGTATTAAGTAAACTAAGTAGGCATTATTATTCCACAAGCTAACCTTTTTCCAGAATTACCGGCAGGTTGACTAGTAAAGTCATCAGCATTTTCATGGATTATGATAGCTTTTCCAATAACATCTTTTATAGAAAACCTGCTTATATAAACACTCATTAAAGCAATACCATTTGATGACATTAGTGGCGGAAGATCTCCATAGTGGTAAGGATGAGGTTCATTTGTTGGATTCCAATGTCCACCAGTAGCTTTAAAAGGATCATTCGAATCACCTATATTACAATTTTTAAACTCATGAATATGAAATCCGTGGAAAAGTGAAGGCTTTCCTTCAGAGTTGTATCTTGGAATACCAGTAACATATACTCTAAGAATAATACCATCATCTAAAGAACAAAATAATACTCTGCCACGTAGTTCAGGAGCTAAAGGGCCACCTTCAATTATTGCATAAGCCGTTGGTTCAGGCATACCATGATTCATAATTATATCGTTAATACTAAATTTATCATTAGCCATTCTCATATTAATACACTCCATTTTATTGATACAATATAATTTATAATATGTTGTAGTAAGTTGGTGTGTGAACATAAAATATAAATATTTTATGTATTTTATTAAATTTAGTTTAATTAAATCAAATTTATGTAAATTTGATTTTAATAAACAAAAAATATATAATAGATATATAAGGAAGGGGAGGGATATAAATGGAAGTTCTAATATTTGTATTAAATGACTCAAGAGATTTAGAGGAAATAATGATTGAATTTACTAACATAGGTATAAGTGGGTCTACAATTATTGATACTGTAGGAATGGCTAACATTTTATCTAGTTGTGAAGATGCAAGTATGTTTTCTTCACTTCAATTATTATTAAACAAAGGAAGGTCATCTAATAAAACAGTATTTACAGTTTTAAAGAAAGAAAGAATAGAACAAGCACTAGAAATTATCAACAAAGTAACTGGAGGATTAAATGGTCCTGGTAATGGAATAGCATTTACAATTCCAGTTAATAAGGTATTTGGAGGTAGTTTTCAACAAAAATAGGAGGGACTGAAGTTAAAGATGAATTGGTTATATGTACTAGGGATAGTAATACTTGCAGGTATATTTTTAGGATTACTAGTAAGTTATATTAAACTACCAAAGGTAACAGGATACTTAGTAGCAGGGATAATAATAGGCCCTTTTGTTTTAAAGATTGTTCCTACTGAAGCTATCCATGGATTAACAGTAATTTCAGAGGCAGCCCTAGGGTTTATTGCTTATAGTATAGGGAGTTCTCTTAATTTCAAGGATCTAAAGAAAATTGGTTCTGGAATTATAATTATAGCTTTATTTGAAGCACTTATGGCAGTAGTAGTTGTAACTTTAGTTATGGTAACAGTGTTTAAGCAACCATTAGCCTTCAGTTTATCTTTAGGCGCAATAGCTTCAGCAACAGCACCTGCAGCTACAATTATGGTTCTGAAGCAATATAGAGCTAAGGGACCATTAGTAAATACTCTTATACCAGTAGTTGCTATAGATGATGCCATTGCTGTTATAGCCTTTGGAATAGCTTTATCTATTGCAAAAGCTTTAACAAATGGTACAGGAGCTTTGACAGTGATGTCAATAATGAATCCCTTTATAGAGATTATAGGATCTACTATTCTAGGAATAATACTAGGATTTATATTAGCCTTTATTAATAGGTTATCTAACAGTAGAGAGCAGACTATGAGCATGGCTATAGGCGTAATTTTATTAGCTATAGGTGTAGCTAATAAATTACATTTGTCTGGATTATTAACTTGTATGGTTATGGGTGGAACCATTAGTAACATTACCGATGGTAAAACTAAATTACTTACTGTATTAGATGAATTTACTAATCCAATATTTATAGCATTCTTTACTATATCAGGATTAGAACTAGATATGTCAGTTTTGAAGACTGTAGGTATAATTGGAGTAGGTTATATAATAGCTAGAGTTATTGGTAAAGTTTTAGGAGCTTATCTAGGAGCTAAGATAGCTAAATCAGAGCCTATAGTTCAAAAATATTTAGGATTAACTTTAGTACCACAGGCAGGAGTAGCTATTGGACTAGCACTTATAGTTCAAAATGAATTGCCAGCTTATGGTACTCAGATTAGAACTATAATATTAGCAGGAACTGTTATATATGAGTTAATAGGCCCACTATGTACTAAAATAGCTATATTTAAAGCAGGTGAAGCAAATAAAGCTTAATAATGAAATATTAGGAATTATATAAGAAAAAAGTGCTAATCTTTTATAAGAATAGCACTTTTTTAAACTTAAATTTCATTTTACATTAGCCATTTACTACAGCTAAGATAGTGTCCTCAGGAGTAAGAAGTGTTACTTCACTTGGAATATCAATATCTTTAGCTAGTAGTTTATCATTAAATTGCATATTAGCTACATTTACTTCAATATATTCTGGAATCTTTTCTACATTTCCTTGAAAATCAAGATATGGTCTAAAGGTTTCTAAAACTAGTCTTTTAGATTCTAAATTTTCTTGGCCTATATAATTTATAGGAATAGTTAGTTTAATTACTTCATTTGGTTTTACATATTGTAAATCAAAATGTATAATTTCGTGTAGGTTGTTCTTTTGAATATCTTTAACTACACAGTTTAGAGTTTTTCCATCTAAATCAATTGGTATGATAGAACCACTAAAACTGCCTTTTAACATTTTTAACAGTTCAGTTTTATTCATCTTAGCAGAGATAGGTTCTTCTAAAAATTCACCATAGATTACGCAAGGTACCTCTCCCAAATTTCTAAGCTTCTTTAAATTCCCCTTTGAGCTTCTTTCATATACCTTAAATGTTGTACTTTTCATAATAAATCCCTCACTTATTTTTAATAATTTTTTGTTGATTTATTAAGCTCAGTATATAAATGAATCTAAGCACTATTAATTACACACAG
Source organism: Clostridium sp. UBA5119 (assembly GCF_002414285.1). Lineage (NCBI taxonomy): Bacteria > Bacillati > Bacillota > Clostridia > Eubacteriales > Clostridiaceae > Clostridium > Clostridium sp. UBA5119. The sequence goes on from NZ_DHYX01000111.1 coordinate 11,115, forward strand.
AGCTTATTACAAAGCCCACATATGCATCAACCTCCTTAAATATACTTATACCATGATAACATATATTAGGGAAAAAGCAAAATTCATAAAATATTAGGATGAAAAATACTTTACAATATAAATATATACATATATAATTATACCTAGATATACGATGTATAGTAAACCGAGGTAAGGAGTGGAATTATGAAAATAAATAAAGAACTTTTGAAAGGAAGCACGACAATACTTATATTAAGTCTGCTTAATCGAAAAAATATGTACGGGTATGAAATGATTAAGGAGATAGAAGAAAGGTCTAAGGGTATTTTCTCTTTCAAAGAGGGAACCCTATATCCTATTCTGCATAGTTTAGAAAATGAAAATTTTATAGAAGCTTACTGGGATGAAGGGGAAGGAAAGCGTAAGAGAAAATATTACAAGATAACGGGAAATGGTAACAAAATTCTCAAAGAAAAACAAGTAGAATGGAAATTGTTTAGTTCTACAGTTAATGAAGTATTAGGGGAGGGAGATTTATGTCTACAGTAAACCATCCGAAGGTAGAAAAGTATATAGAAGAAGTATGTGGATTAATTAAAAATAAAAGAGTTCATAAAAATATAAAAGATGAACTTATAGATCATATAGAAGAGATTATACAAGACTACAGAGCTGGTGGACTAACAGAGGAGGAAGCTATAGATAAAGCTATTATGCAAATGGGTTCATATGAAGTTATAGGAAGGGATTTGAATACGGTTCATAAAGCATCTCCTGATTGGATGCTTTTAGGTATAACCGCTCTATTTATATTAGTTGGCATATTTACTTTAGGCTTCATTCAGAAGAATAATGCATTGTCACACAGTTCATATGCTAATTTTTTAGGTAAAACTATAGTTTATGCATCAGGAGGAATCATATTAGCAGCAGTTTTACTGAAAATTGATTATAGAAGATTAAAAAAGTACTCTAAATATGTTTATAGTGGAGTAATAATTCTGTTAATATCCCAAAACTTTATAAACACAGGCTATTTAAATGGACAAATGGGCTGGATAGTTATTGGGCCAATTAGTTTTAATGCTTTTAATATAGCACCTTTTTTTCTAATCATTGCTTTAGCTGGAATATTTGATAATTGGAATTGGAATGAGACTAAAAGTATATTAAAAGGGATTTTTATTGCTTTTGCACCAATAATATTTTTTATTATTGGAAATGCTTCAGTTAGTATTATTATCTATGCCATATCAGCTATTACTTTGATGATTATATCAGGTGTGAAATTAAAACATATTATAACTTCCTTTGGAGTTACAGGGGTTATCTTTTTATCTTGTATGGTTAGTGAATCTTACATAATAAAAAGATTTCATGTGTTTTTTAATCCTTCATTAGATGTAGATGGAGTGGGATGGATTTATAATCAACTAGTTAACTTAAGGGAATCGGCGGGATTATTTGGACAGGGAGCAAATTTTATACCAAATATGTTGCCAGAAATTCATACAGACTTTATATTTACCTATATAGTTTATTCCTTTGGATGGATTGCTGGAATAATACTAATTTCTTTAATTTTAGCATTCATAATAAGAATAGGTCTAATAGGAAAAAGTACTAAAGAAACCTATGGTAAATTACTAGTAAGTGGATTTTGTGCATTATTTATAGTGCAGTTTTTACTAAGTATTTCTGTTAGCTTGTCATTAGCACCTACAGTTTCAGTAAGCATGCCATTTATTAGTTATGGTGGAAGTCAACTTTTAATTAATATTTTAGCTATAGGTTTAGTATCTAATGTATGCAAGTGGAGAAATACGCCATATAATACAGAAATTTGATAGTTTTTAATAATAAAAAGATTATGGTTTAATATTATTATATAATAAAAAATATTAGAATGAAAAATATTTGACAAGCTTAAATATCCATGATATTATTTATTAAAATATAACACTTAGGAGAATTAAAATGAGTAGAGAAATTAACTTTGAGTCAACAAAAGTTAATATGGCATATTATCTTAACTATTATAGATAGGGTTTGTATTTATAAACAATTATAGATGCAAGCCAGTTTAACAAATTTGGTTTGTGTCTATGATGGTTAGGAAGATTTGCTATACTCAAATGTTTAGTGATTAGACCACATAGATATATCTATGTGGTTTTTATATTTGATGACTTCTTATTTAAACCACATGGAATCAATCTATGTGGTTTTGTTTATTTTAGGAAGGAGATTAGAACATGAAAAACAGAGAGAACTTTACAAGTAGAGCAGGATTTGTGATATCTTGTATTGGCGCAGCAGTAGGACTTGGAAACATATGGATGTTTCCTTACAGGTTAGGTCAAAATGGGGGAGCTGTATTCTTAATACCATACTTTATTTTTGTACTTATACTAGGATCCACAGGATTAATTACAGAATTCGCATTTGGAAGAGGTGCTGAAGGAGGTGCTCTAACAGGAATTAAAAAAGGGTTCAAGAATAAAGGTTTAAAGGGAGGGACTATTTTTGGATTTATACCAGCCATAGGACTTGCAGGAGTGTTTATGTTTTATAATGTGGTAGTAGGTTGGATAATTAAGTATTTAGGACTTAGCCTTAGTGGAAATATAAAAAATATTGATATACCTAAGTACTTTGATAGCTTTGCAGGAAGCACTGAAACTATACCATGGAATTTATTAGCCATAGTACTGGCTCTAGTAATTGTATGTATGGGTATATCTAAAGGAATTGAAAAAATTAATAAAATTATAATGCCTATGCTCTTTGGAATTTTTATATTGTTAGCCATCAGATCATTAACTTTACCTGGGGCGATAGATGGGGTGAAGTATCTATTAACACCACAATGGTCATACCTATTTAATATAAATACATGGGTAATGGCACTTGGTCAAGCTTTCTTTACAGTATCCTTAAATGGATGCGGAATGGTTGTATATGGTAGTTATATAGAGAAGGATTTAGATATTCCAAGATCTGCAGTAAGTACTGCTGTACTTGATACTATTGCGGCATTGTTAGCATCCTTTGTTATTATGCCAGCAGTATTTGCCTTTGGATTAGATCCAGCAGCAGGTCCACCTCTATTATTTATAACAATACCAACTATATTTAAGGCTATACCTGGTGGACAAATACTTATGATATTATTTTTTTTAAGCATACTATTTGCAGCAATAAGCTCTTCAATAAATATGCTAGAAGGGCCAGTAGAATCTTTTATGGCACAAACAAAATTAAGCAGAAAAACCTCTACTATTTTAATAGCTGTAGTAGCCTTTATATTATCAATACCTTTAAATTTAAATATGAATTTGTTTAGTAACTTTGCAGATGTAATTACTATAGTAATATCACCATTAGCAGCACTACTAGTATTTATTGTGTTTTACTTTATGTACAACAAAGAACAGGTGTTAGAAGAAATAAATAGAGGTGCTAAGAGAAAGTTAGGAAATAAATTTTTTATGTTTTCAAAATATGGTTTTACCCTTATAACAGTATTGGTAATAATACTAGGAATAATTTATGGTGGGATATAAATCTGTTTATACTAATTTTAGATGTAGATTTTCCTATTTTAAAGAGGGCAATAAATATATATTCTAAATAGTAAATTCTCTGAAACCCGCATAAACAGAAGAACTAGTTAACTATTTTCATAGTTAGCTAGTTTTATATATTAATATTTATATAGTTTCATAGGTTTGTAGGTAAATATTTAAATAGTTTTATTTATATATTTTTTTATGAAATGCTAAAGAATTTTTTTATTTCATCAATTCTTTCTAAAGCTATATTATATCCGTGGTTATAGGCATGTTTAATTTTATTAAGATCTTTTTCAAAGCTATCTATACCATCTTCTGCAGTAGGTCTTAAAATTATAGCTTTGCCATCTCTTTCAAGTTGTTCACAATACTTAACTCTATCATTGTAAAGCTCATGACGAGTAAGAAGAGGCTTTACTAAATTAGGATATTTCTTTTTTAAAACTTTAGCAGCAAAAATATTGCCTTTACCTAATTCTTTAATATACCCTTTAGGTCTAGTTAGAATTATTAGATGCTTTTCATTTCCATCTTCCATGGCTTTTAATACAGGAATAGGATCACAGATGCCTCCATCAAAATATTCATTATCATTAATTATAGCTGGAGGAAAGAAAAGAGGTATAGCACAACTAGCTCTTAACATATTGCATTTTTCATCTAAATCTTTACCATTTAAATATTCGGTAACTCCAGTTTTAGCATTAGTCACACCAACTAAAATTTTACCTTCATAGCTTTTAAAGGTATCCATATCAAAGGGATAAATCTTATTAGGTAACTCATCAAAAGCAAAATCTAAACCGAATAAGCTTTTACATTTAAAAAAGTTTCTAAAGCCTATATATCTTTTATCATGTCTATAGTTAATTAGAATGTCATAGTTTCTTTTCTTTTGTTTTGATATATATGAAAAGCCGTTGGTAATACCTGCTGAAACACCAATGCAATAAGGAAACATAATATCATTATCTAAAAGGGCGTCCATTATACCAGCGCTAAAAATAGGTCTAAAGGTTCCACCTTCAAGAATTAAACTACTCATGATGTCAACTCCTTAAAATTAAATTTGTTAGGTTGTTTTCTTACATAATTAAATTTAAATATTATTTTAATTACGATTCTTTAAAATAAACTCCATATTTTATTATACATATATCTCCATAGAAAGTTAAGATATATTAATTTGAAAATAAGCTATGATATAATTATATCTATAAATTACTATTAGGTATAATAAGTAGGTTGAAAGTATGAAGAAATATATCTTAGTGATCTAAGAAAAATAGAAGAAAGTAAACTTAAGACTATAACAAAACAATCTGGTGTAAGAGTTTAGGTATTGTAGTATAAGTTATAGATAGAAAATAAAGGAGGACTATATATGTATTTAGTAAGTTCATGTTTAGCAGGAATTAATTGTAGATATAATGGAAGTAATAGTGAGAACAAATATGTAGCTGAATTAGTAAAAGCAGGAAAAGCTATAGCGATATGTCCAGAACAATTAGCTGGTTTGCCTACTCCAAGGGCGTGTTGTGAGATTTTTATAGATGAAAATTCTAATAAAAGAGTAATTAGTAAGGACGGTGTAGATTTAACCAAAAGTTTTTTTAAGGGAGCTGAGAAAACTTTAGGAATTATTAAAGCTGCTGGTATAAAGAAGGCAATACTACAGTCTAGAAGTCCTTCATGTGGCTATGGTGTGGTATATGATGGGAAATTTTCAGGAAAGCTAATAGAAGGTAATGGAGTGGTAGCAGAATTATTAATGAAAAATGGAATTGAAGTCTATACAGAGAATGACTTAGATAAATTGAATTTAAATAATTAATATTTAAGCTGGGGTGATTAGCATGGAATATATATCTGCAAAAAAATTAATATCTCAATATATACCTAATAATTCATGGTTTGATATCAATTATAATATGAATATCTATAAAGGATGTTGTCATGGATGTATTTATTGTGACTCCAGAAGTGAATGTTATCAAATAGAAGATTTTGATAGAGTTAGAGCAAAAGAAAAAGCTGTAGAAGCTATAGGAAAAGAACTTAAAGGGAAAAGGAAAAAGGGTGTAATAGGAACAGGAGCTATGAGTGATCCATATAATCACTTTGAAAAACAATATGAGCTAACAAGGGAAGCATTGAAGGAGATTAATAGAAATAACTTTGGAGTTTCCATTGCCACAAAGAGTCCTTTAATTACTAGAGATATTGATATATTAAAGGAGATTTCAAGGCATTCTCCTGTGTTAATAAAAATAACTATAACTACCTTTGATGATGAGCTATGTAAAAGGGTAGAACCTAATGTGGCACCTAGCAGCGAAAGATTTAAGGCTATAAAACAGCTTAGTGATAGTGGGATATATACAGGAATATTGCTTATGCCAATTCTTCCTTTTATTAATGATTCAGAAGATAATATAAGAAATATAGTTAGAGAAGCTCATAATTCAGGAGCTAAATTTATATTTGCTTATGGAATGGGGCTTACCCTTAGAGGAAATCAAAGGGCCTATTACTATGAACAATTAAGTAGACTATTTCAAAGGGAGAACTTAGTTAGAAAATATATTCATACCTATGGTGATAAATATGAATGTGAATCTTCTAATTCAAAGAAGCTTTGGAAGACCTTCACTGAAGAATGTAATAAATATGGAATTATATACAAAATGAAGGATATAATCAAGGATTATAGAAAGAATTATGAAGAGGAACAGCTGAGCTTATTTTAAGACTATTAAGATAGATTATTAACTTTACCTTACTTAATCTATGTTTAAATATATGATAAAATATATACAGAATTTAATTAAAAGGGGGAAAAGTTTTGCCTTATATATGTTAAGACAAAATCTATATAATTAAAATGAAGGATATTAAATCAATAGTCTATTGGATAATAGGATTTTTACTTGCGGATGGCTTTAGGTATCTACTTAGGGATGTAGATATTCCAGAGATTTTTAAATGGGCATTAGGAATAGTTATAATTCTTGGAGGCTATATTCTTATAAATAAACTATTAAAAAAAGATATAAGCAAAGAAGAAGTATAAGCTAAAGGGAGAAATTTATTTTAAGGGGATGAAGATATGCATTTTGATGAGGAGTCTCAAAAATGGGATACAAAATATAGGGTTCAAAGAGCAAAGAAAATTAGTACTGAAATAGAAAACTATTTGGATAAAGATAAAATTTTAAAAGCCTTAGAATTTGGATGTGGTACAGGGCTTATATCAGAAAATTTAACTCATAGATTTTCTGAAATATTGATGATGGATTTATCTGAAGGAATGATAGAACAGTTAAAATTAAAAATAGAAAAAAATGAAATAAAAAATATGAAAACTTGGTGTGGGGATTTATTTCATTTTAACGATAATGAAAAATTTGATGTGATTTATACATCCATGGTTTTTCACCATGTAGAAGATCTACCAAAGGTAACAAAGAAATTACATGAGCTACTTAATAAGGATGGAAAGTTAGTAGTTGTAGATTTGTGTCCTGATGATGGTGGATTCCATGATGAATTACATGGATTTAATGGACATAACGGGTTTGAAATTGGAGAGATGGAAACATTGCTAAAGAAAGCAGGGTTCCAAGTTGTAAGTTCAAGGGTATTTTATTCAGGCATAAAAGAAAATGAAAGTAAAGGTCAGCCATATCAACTGTTTAGTATGTGTGGTATAAGAAAGTAAATATATGTTACGAAGTTTTCTCAATTATAGATTAGAATTTAGAGTATATGCAATATTTCTTTTCTGTTGAAACTACATTATTATTTATTGACTTAATTTCAAATATTTGCTATAGTGATTTTATCAAATATAGGAGGTACAACAATGAAATTGTGTAATTGCTAATTAATTTTCATAATTGAAAATTGATGAAAGAAAGAATAAAATGCCTAATCATTAGGTTTTTTTGTGTACTTCTTTTAAATTAGCAATTAAAAGACATACCTCTTATAGAACTAAAATTGTATTTATGTTTTATATAGACGTTAAGTTTATTAGGATAGGAGCTATAGTAATTGGAGATTGTATATATTTATTTTTATTGCATTAAATATATAGTTCTTATTAGATAAACTTATTTAAGTATAAAATTGATTACAGATTTTTAGGCTACAAGAAAGCAGTGCTTTTTTGTAGCCTTTTGTTTTATATTTAATAAATCGATGGTTAGGCCTCAAAACTTATTTTAAGGAGGTACTATCAATGAATACAACATTGAAGTTTGCACATGAAGAAGATGTAATTTGTGCAGTGGAGTTAGTTTATGAACATGAAATCAAAAATATGTTAACTTCAAATATATTTGGTTTAAATAAGGCCTTAGCCTTTATTAATTTTGCTTGTATTAATGATACTGATAATGTAATCATAATAGGTTCACATTTAGAGATTACCACATTACTAATATCATATATCTATACACCACAAAAATTAGTGACACAAACTTCAGATACAAGTTGCTGCATTGATAATAGATTATTTGAAAATATCAATGAACTTTTATCAGGTTATAAATATACAGAAATTATTAGCTCTAATTTGCATATAGGACTTATAGAATATGAAAAGGAATCTTTTGACGTAACAATTTTGGGTTTTGCTAATTTAATTAATATCTCAGAAGAAGTACAGATAAACAGGTTTAGTCTTGAAACTGGAACAGAATATGAGATGTTTGAAAGGTTATTAGCAAAGTCCAGTAAGTTGTTAAAAAAAGATGGNNGGATATTAAAGTTATGGAGTTTAATTCATGACCTTGGTTTACAATTAGAATATGATAGCTATAGTCTATACGTTGATAGTAATAGACATCCTAATGGATTTATTTGGTTAAGGTTCATTAAAAGAGATATAAATTTTAATCTGGAATTGCATAAGAGGAATATACTATCTTTAATGAATGATAACAACATTGATAGACTGTATGCTCATAGGAATAATTTA
>NZ_DHYX01000111.1:19801-46735 GCF_002414285.1 Clostridium sp. UBA5119
AAATAAAAACATAGTCCTTTTTGAACGAGATAACAGATTTAGAGAAAATGGTGGTCTAAAATTTGTAAAATTTGATTTAAATATTGGTTTAACAAAATTTTTACAGAATAAATATTTAAAAAAATTTGATAGAGTTATATGTGATCCACCATTCGATATCAAATTGGATGTTTTAGCAAATGATATTGTTGAATTGTTAAAGCAAGATAGAAAAAGTGTTGCTTATATAATATTTCCTAATAACAGAAAGATTAGTTTAATCAATGCTATGAAGGTTAGAGGGTTATTATTAGAAGAGGAAACTCAAAAAATAAGTATAGAGTACGCTAGGCCACCTAAGATAGTTAGGGTTAATGGGAAAGATGCCATTCAATTATATAAGTTTATTTATGTAATTTAAAACATTTTTATGGAAGATGGAGCAGTTAAAGTTAAAAATAGATAAGAATAAATGTCTATTAATAATTATCAGTAAATTTAAACTTAAAGTTTAATTGAAGGTCTTTAAAAAATTTAATTATTTATATTATTGACCATGTGGTTTGTTTTTGATAATATATAATAGACCACATGGTCAATATTTATATTTGGAGGGTATTATGAATCAAAAAGAGAAAAGTCAGATAAGTAAAGATAAAATATTAAATGCTGCCATAGCGGAGTTTGGAACAAAGACATATGAAAATGCTTCGCTGAATAATATATGCAACGATAACAAAATTTCAAAGGGACTTATCTATCACTATTTTAAAAATAAAGATGAGTTATTTTTAAAATGTGTTAAGGTTTGCTTTGATGAGCTTGTAGATTATCTTAGTAAAGAAGAATTTGACCAATTGGATTTTCAGAAGTACATGCAAAATTATTTTGATTTAAGATATCGTTTTTTTAAAGAGAATAATTATTACAGTCATATATTCTTTCATGCAATTTTACAACCACCTGTACATTTGAAAGAACAAATCAAAGACTTAAGAGCTGATTTTGACACACTTAATATAAGTCACTATCGTATGGCGTTAAGCAATGTAACACTACGAGATAATATTACAGAAGAAGAAGCAATGGAATACTTCTTTGTTTTTCAAGAAATGTTCAATGGTTATTTTCAAAGTAAAGCTTATAAAAACCTGGACTTTAATTCACTAATAGAAATGCACGAACTGAAACTGTCAAAAATACTGAATATTATGCTTTATGGTATTTCAAAGGAGGAGTAGAAGCAATGATATTATTAATTTTAAGGTTTTTAATGGCAATTGCTATTGCATTTATTGTAGGGAAGCTTGTTTCAAAGATTAAGTTACCAGCTATTCTAGGATGGTTACTTACAGGCATGATACTTGGACCAAATGCATTTGGAGTTGTAAATGATGCAGTTTTAAATGCTCATTGGTATGAACCAATTATGCATATTTTAGAATGCGTAGTGGGACTTTTAATAGGTACGGAGCTTGTTTGGAAAAAAATTAAAAAGTCGGGCAAGCAAATTATCATAACAACATTAACCCAATCATTAGGAACATTTTTTGTTGTGAGTTTGGTATTTGGGGTTGTATTTTATTTTGTAGGATTTCCTATTTATCTTGCATTTATATTTGGAGGTATTGCTCTTGCAACTGCACCAGCACCAGCACTTTCTATTGTGCGTGAGTTTAAAACAGACGGACCTGTGACTAAAACATTAATTCCTATGGCAGCCCTTGATGATATGGTGGGAGTAATTGTGTTTTTTTCAACTATATCTATTATATCTGCCAATCTATCTGAGCAAAAACTACCGGCTTATATGATACTACTTGTAATTTTATTACCAATTATTATTGGGATTGTTGTAGGATTTCTTGCAGGAGTTGTACTGAAAAGAGAACGTTCACCAAAAGTAACAGTATTGTTACTGAGTGCAACCATACTAATATCAGCAGGCGTTGGTTTTATATTTAATGATTTAGTTTTACCAAAGCCTGTACTTAACTTTATGCTTATTGGTATGGCTTTCTCAGCAACGTTTTCTAATATGATTTTAGAAGAACGTCTAGAGCAAATTATGAACTCATTTAATCCTATTCTTGGTATTTCTATGATTGTAGTTATCTTAAATCTGGGAACACCACTTGACTATCATCTGATTTTAGGTGCTGGACTATTTACTGCAATTTATATCATCTCAAGAGCTGTAGGAAAATGTGGTGGAGCATTCATTGGAGCTGCTATAACAGATTCACCAGAAACTGTGAAAAAATATTTAGGCCTCACATTGCTTCCTCATTCAGGTGTATCTCTCGTATTTACAGGTATAGCGGTTTCTGTTCTATCAGGACCAGTACCAGAATACGCTAAGGTCATCCAAGGAACAATTGCGGCAGCAGCGGTTATTAACGAGGTTATCGCAGTTATAGCATCTAAAAAGGCTTTTGAGTGGGCAGGAGAATTTAATAAAAAAGAGGAAATTAGCAATGAATGAGATAATATATAGAGAAATCAAAAAAGATGATTATGAAACCATTAAATCTATAATAAATGAGAGTTTTGGGCTTTATAGGTATATTGATAATGAAAAAGTGTTAAAAAATCTTTTGAAATTATACTTACAAAGCTGCTTAGCAGAGAAAACCTTTAGTTGTGTTGCGGAAAAAGACGGAAATATTGTTGGTGTGATTTTAGGAAAGTCTAAAAATGATTATAAAATATTGACTCATTTAAAAAATATTTTAGGAGTAGTATTTTATAATTCAATAACAACATTAAAAGCTATACAATATAAAAGTAATATAAGTGATTATAGAAATATGCATCACATTTATCATAAGCTTCTTGCTGGTAGAGAGGAGGAGTTTGATGGAGTATTGACACTATTTGCCGTTACAGAAGACTGTAGAGGATTAGGTGTAGGTAAGAAACTACTTTCAAATCTTTGTGATTATTTACGAAATCACAACACAAAACATATCTATTTATACACAGACTCAACCTGTAATTATGGTTTTTATGATAGCCAAGGGTTTGAACGTTTAGATGAAAAAAGTTTTGAAACAACCTGTGAAAGTAAACTGGTTACAATGAATGTTTTTCTATATGGATACAAAGTTGAATAAATAAATCAAGCCACTTAATATGAAGAAATTCAAATTGAGTGGTTTTTTGTAATAGGGATTTTAATTATTATAACAATATTAGATTGTTATAATATATCTACCAGTAGTAAAAGTTATTTATATAAATAAAGTTTTAGGGGAAGTTGCATTTATAACTGAAACATAAAAGAGTATTGTGGTAAAATAAATCTAATGATATTGTACAATATTAGATGAAGGTGTAAAAGAGTTTTTAGAGATCTTTAATAGTCTTAGTTATACTAACTATGAAAAGATAAAAGATAATAAATGCTTCAAAGGTAGAGTTTGATAAAAGTATAAACCCTAGAGAAGTGTTAGGATGCTTTAAAATTTTAGAAAGTGCTAAAAATCTATTATTAGAACCCTATTACAAATTTAAAATAGATGTAGAGATTAACTTAATGGGTAGAGTTATCAGTGATATTCAAAAAATGAGTGGTAGCTTTAATGAACCTAAAAGTTATGGAGAAAGAGTTATAATTGAAGGAAGAGGTCCTGTAGCTACCTTTATGAATTATGCTTTGGATTTTCAAGCATTCACAAAGGGGAAGGGCAGCTTAAATCTAGTATTTCATGGGTATGATATATGTCATAATCCAGAAGATGTTATAGAAGCTAAAAGCTATAACAAGGATGTAGATCCTGAATACACATCATCTTCTATTTTTTGTGCTAAGGGTGTAGGGTATGCGGTACCTTGGTATGAAGTTAAGGAATATATTCATTGCCTTAAATAAGTATTATTAGAAATTTAATATGTTAGGAGTGATTAATTATGGAAAAAGAAATTAATGTAGTTGTATTAATGCCTATGGACGATAGCCATAAAATTGATTTAATGTCAGTTGCACCTGGATCTAACTATATATTTACTTCAGCTAAAGAGATAAATAGGGAGACCCTTGAAGATGCTCACATAATTATAGGCAATCCTCCATTAGATATGGTTAAAGGATGTAAAAACCTAAAGTGGTTACAACTTGATAGTGCAGGAGCTGATTTATTTGTAAAAGAAGGGGTGCTTCCAAGAGGAGTAAAACTAACTAATTCAACTGGAGCCTATGGACTCGCTATATCAGAACATATGATAGGTGTGCTACTTTCTATATATAAAAAGTTATACCTTTATAGGGATAATCAAAATAATAGTCTTTGGAAGAATGAGGGTGAAGTTAAATCTATTTATGGATGTACTGCTTTAGTTATTGGACTTGGTGATATTGGAGGAGACTTTGCCAAGAGAATAAAAGCTCTAGGTGGATACACTATAGGCGTAAGAAGAAGTGATACTAATAAACCTGAATATTTAGATGAATTATATCTTATGGATAAGATTGATGAGTTATTACCAAAAGCAGATGTGGTAGCATTAAGTTTACCAGAAACTAAGGAAACCTATAAATTATTCTCTAAAGAGAAAATTTCTAAAATGAAAAAAGATTCTGTACTTATAAATGTAGGTAGAGGTACAGCTATAGATACTGAAGCACTTTGTGATGCTTTAGAAAGTGGGGAACTTTTAGGAGCAGCTTTAGATGTGACAGACCCTGAACCATTACCAAAGGATCATAGGATTTGGGGAATAAAAAATGCAATAATTACACCTCATGTTTCTGGAAATTATAACCTAAAAGAAACCCACCACCGTATAATTAAAATTGCTGTTAATAATTTAGACCGCTTTATAAAGGGAGAGGAACTCAGGAATGTAGTTAACTTATCTACAGGATATAGAGATTTAAAGACAAAGTAATATATAAATTAAGGCTAAAGTTAGAACTTTAGTTATACATTGGTTAAAGGAGAGAGATACAATGGAGAAGCTTTATTATAAGGATCAATATATTAAAGAATTTGTAGCTGAATTAGAGAAGGTAGAAGAGAAAGATGGGAAGTTTCATGTAGTTTTAGAAAAAACAGCTTTTTTCCCAGGAGGTGGAGGTCAATTTTGTGATCTAGGTTTTATAGAAAATGAACCAGTAATAGATGTTTACGAAGAAGAAGGTATTATATATCATGTTCTTAATAAAAAACCTATAAAGCTTCATAAATTAAAGTGCTCTATAGATTGGGAAAGAAGAAGGGATGGTATGGATCAACATCTTGGACAGCACGTGTTATCAGGATGCTTTTATAAAATATTTAATGCAAATACAGTGGGCTTTCATATGGGAAGAGAAATATGTACTGTAGATATAGATGGAATATTAGAAGAAGAAAAGATAAGAGAAGCTGAAAAGGCTGCAAATCTAATTATAGGAGATGATCTTCAAGTAGAATTTTTAGTGCCAGATAAAAAAGAGCTAAAGAAGATGGGATTAAGAAGAGCATTACCTAATACTAATGAAGAAATTAGAGTTGTTAAGATTTCAGACTTAGATATTAATGCATGTTGTGGAGTACATCCAAAGTCAACCTTAGAACTTAGAATGATTAAGGTAAGAAGATGGGAAAAACATAAAGGAGCAACTAGAATAGAATATGTAGCAGGGAAAAGAGCAGTAGAAGATTCCTTTAGAAAAGATAAATTTACTACAAGTGTATGTAGATATTTAAATGCAAGTGAAGATGAGGCTATAAATGGCATAAAAAATATGAACGAAAATCTTAAAGCTGCTCTAGAAAAAAATAAAAAGCTAAGTGAAGAAGTAGCTGCTTATGAAGTAAGAGACATGGTTGAAAAAGGGGATAAAGTAGAAAATATAACTATAATTAAAAAAGTTTATGATAATGAAGATATTAAGTACGTAAATAAGGTAACTTCAAAGATTATTGAAAATAACAATACTATAGCATTAATGGCAATTAAAAATGGAGAAAAAGCAAACCTTATCTTTGCAGCATCAAAGGATTTTAAAGGAATATCTATGAATGAACTATTAAAAGATGCAATCACTTTAATTGATGGTAAAGGTGGAGGAAGTAGTCATCAAGCTCAAGGTGGTGGAAAGAATAATAATAATTTAGATGGAACTCTAGATTATGCTATAAATAAAATAAAAGGTAAATAATATAAAATTATTAAGTTAAAAGTTAGGTTATTAAATTTAAATAAAACCTAACTTTTTATTTATTAAAAGATTGATAATAATACTTGAACATTTGTTATATCTGTTATATAACAGATATAACAAATAAGGTGGTATGTAAAATGTTAAAGATAAATAATTTTTCAAAGTCTTATAGTGGTGGTAAAAAGGCTGTAGATAGTATATCTCTTGAAGTGAAAGATGGAGAAATCTTTGGATTTATTGGTCATAATGGTGCTGGAAAAACTACTACTATTAAAGCAGTAGTAGGAATTTTAGATTTTGAAGAAGGAGAGATTTTAATAAATGGTAATTCCATAAAGACTAGCCCAATAGAATGTAAGAAGGATATAGCATATATTCCTGATAATCCAGATTTATATGATTCCTTAACAGGCATTCAATATTTAAATTTTATAGGAGATATTTTTAAGGTATCAAAGGAAGAAAGAGAGGCCCTTATAAAAAAGTATAGTGAAGCCTTTGAACTTACAAAATCTCTAGGAGATTTAATTTCATCCTACTCTCATGGTATGAAGCAAAAGTTAGCCCTTATATCAGCACTTATTCATAAGCCTAAATTACTAATTCTAGATGAACCCTTTGTTGGACTTGATCCTAAAGCAGCACATATTTTAAAAGGATTCATGAGAGAATTATGTAATGAAGGAGGAGCTATATTTTTCTCTACTCACGTACTAGAAGTTGCTGAAAAATTATGTGATAAGATAGCTATCATTAAAGGTGGAAAGATAGTAGCTTCAGGAGACACCAATAAAGTTAAGGGTGATGGTAGTCTTGAAGAAATATTTATGGAGTTGATTGACAATGAGTAATTTAAAAGTTCTATTAAAAAATAGTATTATGAATACTTGGGGAATAAATAAATTCCTAAAGGAAGAATCAAAGAGTGAAAAAATAAAAAACGTATCCATATTTTTTGCAATACTAATAGGCATATTTTCTATAGGTATATTAATTGTGATGTATTCTTTGGCTATAGTAGAGGAATTAGGCCAGTATGGATATTTAAGCCTTATTTTGATGAGTGCAATAATTCTTAGTACTATGTTTTCATTTTTTACATCTGTATACAAGGCTCAGGGTGTTCTTTTTTCTTCAAGGGATTTTGAAACCTTAATGAGTTTACCAATAAAACCATATATAATCTTAGCTAGTAAGATGACTGAATTATTGTTATTGAATTATTTATTTGTAGCATTAGTAACAATTCCACCGTCTATAGTTTATTTTATGAAATCTGGTACAAGTGGTATATTTTTTATTTATTTATTCATAGGAATAATTTTTATTCCACTTATACCTATAGTTATGGCAGCTATTATAGCTTTTGCTCTTAGCTATCTATCTTCAAGAATGAAGAGGAAAACTTTAATTTTAAATATAGGGACTTTGATAGTTGTGGTTGTAGTAATGATAGGTTCATTTAAAATGGATAAAATCATAAATATAGTTATAGAGAACAGCACATCTATAATTCAAGGTATAAAAACTATTTATCCACCTTCTTATTACTTTACGGATGCTTTAGCTAATTTAAGCTTATTATCTATGACTAAATTTATTTTATGGTCTATAATTCCTTTTATAATATTTTTAATAATATTTGCTAGAAGCTTTAAGTCAATAAATTTAAGACTGGGAGAAACCTTTAAAAGATCTAATTATAAATTAACATCTTTAAAAACAAATACTTTAAGGGGAGCCTTAATAAAGAAAGAATTTAAGAGATATTTTTCATCTTCTGTATATGTTACAAACACAATAATAGGCATAGTCATAGTAACGGTAGCCGCTGTAGCATCTCTAATTATGGGAGGAGATTTTCTCATAGATCAGATGGCACAATCTAGTGATTCAGACTTTCAGGTACTAGCACCACTATTAAAACAGGTAATGCAATTTGCACCACTTATAATATTATCCTTTGGTATAGGATTAACTTGCACTACAGGTTCAGCTATATCAATTGAAGGAAGAAATTTGTGGATTTTAAAATCATCTCCATTAGAAGTTAAAGATATATTTTTTGGTAAGATAGGAGTTAATATTCTTTTACTAATACCAACTATAGTAGTGGATTCAGTTATGTTTGCCATAGCCTTTAAGTTAACCCTAATAAATTTTATGTGGACTATATTAATTCCCACATTGTTAGCTATTTTAGTATCAGTAGGGGGACTATTAATTAATTTATATTTTCCGAAATTAGACTGGACTTCAGAAGTACAGGTTGTAAAGCAAAGTTTAAGTTCTATGATAAGTATTCTTATGGGAGCAGTGCTTATAGTTGTAGTGATTTTTATAACTATTGGAATTAACAAGGTATTTGCGATTACAAATATAAATTTATATCTAGGGGTTATAGCATTATTACTACTACTTTTGATATCATTAGTATGTACAGTATTGAAAACTAAGGGAGAAAAATTGTTTAATAGACTAAAGAGTTAAATAGGAGATGAGATTTTGATTTTAAAAATAGACTTTGACTCAGATATACCTATATATGTCCAGATAAAGAATCAGGTAGTTGAAGGTATAGCAAGAGGGGAACTAGAAGAATGTGAAGAACTTCCATCTGTTAGAGGGTTAGCTGATGATATTGGAGTGAATATGCATACAGTTAATAAAGCATATTCACTTTTAAAGGATGATGGATATATTAAAATAGATAGAAGAAAAGGAGCTTTTATTTCTCTTAGCTTAAAGAGTTCTAACGAGGAGTTTAAGGAAAACTTAAATTATCAGTTAGAGTATTATATGGCTGAGTGCTTTAATAGAGGTATAAGTAAAGAAGATATAAAGAGCTATATTGACGCTATTTTTAGTGGATTTAAGAAGGAGGATAGCTAATATGGATAAGTGGTTATTCTTAGTATTTATGAATTTCATGTTATTATTTATATTTTTAACTAGTTTTTTTGTGAACAAAACATCTAATAGTGGCATTTTCTTTGGAGTGAGATTTCCTAAGGAATATCAAGAAGAAAAGGAGCTAAAAGATATAGAAAAATCTTATAGAATAGTTATTTCAATTATATTTTTTATTATGCTTTTAGGAGTAAATATTTTATTCTTTAATCTTGATAACTATAGTGAAAATACTTTAGGAATTATAATGGCAATATTTATTATAAGTAGTTTAATAATAAGCTTCATAGTATATATTCCATATTATAAAAAGGTAAAAATCTTAAAAAAACATAGAAACTGGACTTATACCAAAAGAAATGTAGTAGTGGTAGAAACTACTCTAAGAAAGCCTAAAAAGGATGAAAAGATAAAACCTATAGACTCAAAATGGTTTTTATTATTATTTATCTTTCCTTTAGTAAGTATTTTAGTAACTATGTATAGATATGATGCATTACCTAAGGTGATGGAGATTCCTTATACTAGCTTTGGGGTGTTTAAAAAGGAGACTTTAAGAGGTTTCTTTATAATATACCAATTTCCAATTGTTCAAATTTTTTTAACAGCATTATTATATGGAATAAATAAAGTGATTATTAATTCTAAGGTAGATTTAAATAGTGGAAGTATTGAGAAGGCCATTATTAGAAAGAAGAAGTTTAAAAAAATAGGGTCAATATTAATGATGGTAATGATACTCCAAATGCTTATTATGTTTTCCTTAATTCAAGCATCTGTATTATTTAACTTTAATCCTATGATAATTAACTATGTATTTATGGTAATTTTCATGATAACTATGATTATATTTATCATTGTTTTTATCATTGTTGGTCAAGGTGGAAGAAATATCGAAACAAAAGATGAAAAAGACGAGTTATATAAAGATGATGATGATAAATGGATACTAGGAAGTATTTATTATAATAAAAATGATCCAGCTTGGATGGTAGAGAAAAGATTGGGTGTAGGTTGGACAGTAAACTTTGCTCATCCAAAGTCTTGGATAGCTGTGGGAGGACTTATAGTATTTATAATAAGTAATATAATTATGTCTATATTGCTTACTTGATTCTATTGTGTATAAAAATTAAATCAGAATTAAAGGAGTTACTAAAATCTTAGGATTAAGTTTCATTTCAGTATAATGAAATGAAAACCTTAGTTGATTTAGTAACTCCTTAATTTTTATATTTCTTAAGTATCATAACGTAAATATAGATTATCTATATCTTCTTTTTTTATAAGTCCTTCCACTAAATAACCCATTATGATAACTCCGGGTACATCAATTACTAATCTAGATAGGGTAAAGGCATAACCTATAGCGGAAATTTCGAAGAGTAATGTAGAAATTTTAGTAACACACCAAGCATTCATAAAAATTATAATATTACTAAATTTAACTCCTTTTTTTAAAAGCACTGCAGTAAAAGGAAATGCAGCATACATGGGTCCAGCAGCTATAGATCCAATAAGAATAGCAATTAAAACACCAGTAAATCCGGAATTCTTCCCCATATATTTCATTAATGCTTTTTTGGGAACCCACACATCAATAAGGCCAAGAAGAATCATAATAGGTGGAAGTACTGATAACATCTGAATAAAGCTAGATTGAGCATTAATAAAGCTTTTAGTTCCTAAGCCCCAATTAAAGATGAATACTAAGATAAGTATTAATAAACTTAAAAGGAAAAAGAAATACCTTTTTAGAAAGTTAAGTAGTTTAATCAAAATAAAGTCACCACCTTTCCAATAAAGAAAGCTACTACAAAGGAAAAGATAAAGGCTATGAAATTTCTAAGAAAGGCAGCTTTTTTACCTATATATTTTGCCTCTAAGCTATATGTCATGATACCGACCATGGTTAGAGTAGAAATTAAAGCTCCCACTTGTGGATAACCAGCTCCACTTTCAAGTAGTGTATTACCTAATGAAAAGGCTACAAAAGTTGGCATCATAGTTATGGAACCAGTAATAGAAGAAATAATAACTCCTAAAAAACCAGAATTAGAACCGATTAATTTTGATATGGTAGCTGCATCTACTATAGCAAGGAGAATTCCTACAGTGATAATGATACCTAAAAATTGAGGCATTATGTTTTCAAAGGATTTAAGGGAAATTTTAAGAGCTTTAATAGTTTTCTTCTTATCTTTAATTAAAGAAATAAGAAGTAGCACTAAAGCTAAAGTGTATAGAATAACACCTGTCATAACATCACTTCCAATAACTCTATAAAATCATATTATGCTCATAAATTTGTGAGGTTACATAATTATAGTATAATAAGTATTATCAAGGGTATGAAAAGAGAAGAGTGATGAATAATATAGATTATACTAATGAAGGAAGAAAAGATTATGAAAATATTTACAATAGGACATTCTAATTATACTGTAGAGAAGTTAATTCACATGCTAAGACATTATAACATTGACTGTGTAGTAGATATTAGAGGAACTCCTTATTCAAAGTATAATATTCAATTTGACAAGGAAACAATAAGGAAAACTTTAAAAAAGGAAGGCTTTATTTATATCTATATGGCTAAAGAGTTAGCTGCTAAGAGAGAAAATAAGATATCATATTATGATGAAGGGTATTCAGATTTCGAGAAGGTAGTATATGAAGAAGATTTTATAAAAGGTATTGAAAGGCTAAAGGAAGGCTGTGAAAAAGGGTATAGAATAGCATTATTAGGTGCGATGCAAGATCCTATAAGATGTCATAGAAGCATCTTAGTGGGAAGGGCTTTAAGAGATTATGGATTCACTGTAGGACATATATTAGACGATTATTCTCTAGCTTCTCAGGAAGATATGGAAAGAAATCTATTAGATAAATATTTTAGTGATAGAGATCAAATTACTATAGATAATATCCTTGGAACTGCACCTACAGAGAAAGAATTAATAGAAGAAGGATATCGATTAGCCAATAAAGAAATCGGATATCGGATTGAACATTTAAAATAAAAGGATATCTATGAAATAATTCAAGTCCAGGCGTAAGTAATTTTTATTATTAATTACTTATACTTGGACTTATTATTATTATTGATGAATAATTTGGATGTATTCATTTGCCTATGCTTTGAGAATTTCATTTTCATCACAAGTAGTGTCATTTTTATCTATTATAAGATTATATGCCAATCCTATAAGAACTAAAATACCTCCAATAACTTTTCCTGTAGATGCTTTACCTAAGGTGATATAGTCAATTACTATACCCATAAACAATTGTCCAATAAATATAAAGAGAGTTAGATAAAAAGAAGATATTCTCGGAGTCATATAATTTGAAATAACTATGGTTATAACTCCTAGAAGTCCTCCTAAATATGCTAAGAAGGGTATTGTTCTAAAGCTACTAAAGGATGATGGAAAGGTTTCTTTGCTGAATAGGAGAAATACTACTGAGAAAAACAGTCCAACTACATAGTTAAAAAAGGTCCCTTGAAATATACCGATTTTCTCTGCCAATTTAGAATTTATAGTTCTACCTATAACAATAGTTACACCAGCTAAAATAGAAATTATAATATATATCATTATTTATCCTTAATAAGGTTATAGAATAAATAACCTTATTAAAGTTCACCTCCTATCATTATTTAAAAATAGTCATAATTATTATACCTATAATCATAATTGATAAACCTATGAACTTCTTACCGTTAAATTTAATCTTTTTCATTCCAAGTAATCCATAGTTATCTATGATAATAGAAGAAATTGCTTGACCAAGTAATCCTAGAGAAATGCTTAAAGAAGCACCAAGAGCCATAAAACTTATATTACTAAAAAGCACTGTAAATACTCCAACGGCTCCAGCACTGTACCATAAAATAGGAATACCTTTTTGAATTTTTAATTTTGACTTAGTAGCAAATAATACAGTAATAATAGTAATTAAACCTATTATGTGAATGAGTACACTAGAAGAATAATTACCAATAGTGCTTGATAAGGTTCCATTAAACACAAGCATTACTGAAATTAAAGCACCTATAAATATAGAAATAAAAATATTCATGACAATCCCCCTTTTAGTTACATATTGAATTTATCATAAAGTAGTTGAGAAGTATTATGACATATGTCATAGTTGTATTAAGAAAGTATTTAAGATGAGAAATGATTTTAATAAATATTTATATGATTGATATGATTTAGGAGAAAAATATGAAGAAAATAAATAACTCAGAACTTATGAACACATATATAAATAAATACAATATTCATGATATCTTTACCAGTGATATGAGAGAATATATGGAATTATTTCACTTTAAGAGGAATGAATATTTATGTAAGGAAGATGAGCCTATAGATTATTTATTCTTTTTTGTAGAAGGGAAGGCTAAAGTATATATTAGTTTAAAAAATGGTAAATCACTCTTAATATGCTTTTATTATCCACTTATGGTACTAGGGGATTTAGAACTAATCAATTTCACAAAGGCAACTACAAATATGGAAGTTATAGAGGATGCTTATTGTATTGGCTTATCTTTTAAAAAGGTAAGAGAAAAACTACTTAATGATGCTAAGTTTCTAAGATTTATATGCAGTTCCTTGGGAAATAAAATGGATACTTCATCTAGAAATGGATCAATCAATTTACTATATCCACTGGAAAACAGATTAGCAAGCTATATAATGGCAACAAGGGAAGAAGGAAATAGAGTTGTATTTAATGAAACATTAACAGAAATTGCTGAATTGCTAGGAACTAGCTATAGACATCTATTAAGGACTATAAATAATTTAATAAATAGAGAAGTGTTAAAAAAAGACAATTATGGATATGAAATTATTAATGAAGAAATACTTAGTAGTTTAGCTGTGGATTTATATAAATAGGTAATAAAGATGGATATATAAATATTTTTAATTATATAAAATTCTAAAATGAAAAATATTTATAGGAATTTGTTATTTAATTATTTACAAATATGTATATTTGATGTATGCTTAATATATGTATTGATATTATGAATATATAAATCGAATTTGAAAGGAGTTGTTGTATTATGATGAACAGAGAAAAATTAGTATTAGATGAAGTATATACAGCCGCTCCAAATTTAAGATTTAAATGTTAGTTTAAGTGGATTAATAATTATATTCAGTTTAAAACCTTAGAAGTATAATAAGATTATAATCCTAATTTTATAACTATATTTAATTTGAACTTATGCCTTGGAGTAGCTAATCCAAGGTTTTTTTATATGCAAAAATAAAGTTTTTTAACAAGTAAGATTATTATAAAAAAGCTAAAGTGCATAAGTTCAACGTTTTATTAAGTGAAGATAAATTAAAGTATAAAGTTAGAAAGAGGGATTATATAGGTGAGAGAAAATAATATAAATGAATATTCAATAGGAAGAGTATATGCTCAGCATAGAAATTTATACAAGATAATAACTGAAAAGGGAGAAATATCAGCTACCCTATCAGGTAAGTTACAATATGAATTGATTAATAAAAAGGATTATCCAGTTGTAGGGGATTGGGTTAATTATGAAGAGCTTGGTCATGGAGAAGGAATAATACATCAGATTCAAGAAAGAAAAACTCTTATTTGTAGAAAGGTAGCAGGAGTTAAAAGTGAAGAACAGGCTTTAGCTGCAAATATAGATAAGATTTTTATAACAATGTCTTTAAATAATAATTTTAACCTAAGAAGGTTAGAAAGATATATTAATATAGCATGGGATAGTGGTGCTACACCTGTTGTCTTATTAACTAAATTAGATTTATGTGAGGATTTAGAAGATAAGTTATTATCATTAGACCAGGTGGCATTAGGTATATATAAGATAAGTGTAAGTTCTTTAACTGGTGAAGGTGTAGAGGTAGTAAGAAATATTATAAAAAGCGATGATACTGTAGTTTTTATTGGGTCTTCAGGGGTTGGAAAATCTACTATAATAAATAAGTTGTTAGAAAAAGAAGTACAGATTACCAAGGAAGTTGACGAATATGACAAAGGAAGGCATACCACAACCCATAGAGAGTTGTTTGTGTTGCCAACAGGAGGAGCCATAATAGACACTCCAGGAATGAGAGAACTTCAGCTAAGTCAGGGAGATGTAGAATCCACCTTTAAGGATATAGAGGATCTTGCATTGAAGTGTCACTTTTCTGATTGTAAGCATAAAAGTGAACCTAAATGTGCTGTTCAACAAGCCATTGAAAGAGGAGAATTATCTAAGGAGAGATTTATAAGTTATGAGAAAATAAAAAAAGAAATAGCTAATGAAGAAAAACGTAGAAGGGCTAAAGAGAGAATAAATGAAAGAAAAGCTAGAATAAGAAGATAGGTAAAAAAATGCATCTTAGAAATTGATAAAAATTTCTAAGAGCATAAATAATTTTATAAATATATTCATGATAAAGAAATTAGCATTAATATATTTATTATTCTAAAATAACCATGCACATTTGTAGAAATATGTATGGTTATTTTATATGTGAAATATGTTATAATTATTTTATTAAATTGGATTAATACGGAGAATATATATATGAAGATAACTACAGATAAGAAATTTTACAGATTACTTTTTAGTATATCAATACCCATAGCTATACAGAACTTAATTACTTTTGCAGTAAGTATGATACNNTACCTTAATGGTAGGATCTTTAGGGGAAGTCCAATTATCATCAGTAGCTTTAGCAAATAATTTATTTTTTATTTTGATGATTCTACTTTTTGGATTAGCTAGTGGCTCAAATATTATGATATCTCAATATTGGGGCAAGAAAGATGTAAATTCTATTCATAAGATACTTGCAATTATGTATAGAGTTTGTACCGTTATAATAATTATATTTATATCCATAGCAGCACTATTACCAACACAGTTTATGAGTATATTTTCTAATGATATAGCTGTTATACAAGGTGGGGCTAGCTATCTTAGAATAGTCTGCATAGGATACATATTCTATGGTTTAACAAATTGTACAATAATGATGCTTCGTTCTGTAAAAACAGTAAAAATTTCAATGTTAGTATATAGTGTGTCATTGTTGGTAAATGCTTTTTTTAACTGGGTATTTATTTTTGGAAAATTTGGATTCCCAGCCTTAGGCATAAGAGGAGCAGCTATTGCTACCGTTATGGCAAGAATCACAGAATTTATAATAGTTATAATATTTATGATTTACTTTGAGAAGAAGATAGAATTACGACCTAAGCATCTATTAAAGGTGGATAAGGTTATATTAAAGGATTATGTATCTACATGTACACCAGTATTATTTAATGAATTGCTTTGGTCTACAGGCTCATCTATGATTTCAGTTATTGTAGCAAAAATGGGAACAAGCACAGTAGCAGCCAATAG
Organism: Clostridium sp. UBA5119; assembly: GCF_002414285.1. Classification (NCBI taxonomy): domain Bacteria; kingdom Bacillati; phylum Bacillota; class Clostridia; order Eubacteriales; family Clostridiaceae; genus Clostridium; species Clostridium sp. UBA5119. The sequence continues at coordinate 36,253 of NZ_DHYX01000111.1, forward strand.
TATAAATGGAGTTGCACAACAGTTTGTAACAGTGTTTATATTTGGATTATCTAATGCTGCAGCTGTTATTATTGGTAATACTATAGGTGAAGGTAAAAAGAATAAAGCCATGGAATATGCATTTACAATAGGTGTATTTAGTGTAATTACAGGGCTTATTGCCAGCGGAATAATATATGTTATTAAGCCTGTAATAGTAAACTTCTACAATGTTCCACAAAGTACAAAATTAATTGCTATGGAAATCATGAGTGTAACCTCTATTATTGTTATATTCCAAGCTTTAGGAACTAATATGATGATGGGAGTTCTAAGAGGTGGAGGAGACGCAAGATTTGTATTATTAAATGATATTATATTTATGTGGTGTGTAGCCATCCCAGGAGGATTCATAGCAGTAGATATATTAGGGTTACCAATAGTAGCTGTATTTTTTATAATTAGGTGTGATGAGATAATAAAATCTTTGGTTAGTATAGTGAGAGTGAGTAGTGGGAAATGGGTAAGAGATGTTACAAGAGATTTTGGCATAGAAGAAGAGGAGTAATTAATACCTTATAGCATAATAAAAATAGGGGGTTATGAAATCTATGTACAAATATTCAAAAGAAGATGTACTAAATAGACTTAGGGAAGATTCAAATTACATAGACCAATTTATAGAGTATGTTAACGAACAGCTAGTAATTAACCTAGAGAATGCTAAAAGTATATTAGATGAAGGTTTAAAAATATGTACTGAAAATGAAAATATAAGAGGATTAGCTTGGTGTAGTGGAACTATAGGGTGGTATTTTAATTATTCAGGTACATATGAAAAGGGAGTACAGTGGCTATTAAAAGCTAATATACTATTTCAAAGTATAAGTGATGAAAAAGGGAAATTATATGTATCAAATGGTCTTATGAGTGCCTACTTTCAATTAGGATTATGTGAATTGAGTACAAAATGGGGAAAGATTGCTTTGAAAATAGCAAAAGAAATAAAAAATGATAAGTTTTTTTTGGTAATATTAAATAATATTTGTGTTAATTATTTAAATTTGGAAAAATATAATGAGGCTAAAAAAATTATAGATTCATTGCAAGACATACCTTATGATTATAATGATAATTTGAAAACAAATATGTATCAAGTTATTGCTGAAATTGAATGTGAACTTGGCAATTTAGAAAAGGCTATGAATTTTATTAATGAATCTATTGAAATTGGAGAAAAGCTGAATTATGAAATTATAAGAAGTGAAGCTTTAAGGATAAGGGGAAAAATTAATTTTAAGGCTGGTAATCAAAAGGAAGCAGAAGAAGATTATTTAGCTGCATTAGAGCATGCCACAAAGAGGGATTATTATGAAGTTCAAGCTAGCATATTAGAGTCTTGGGCTCAGAGTGATATAATTAATAATAAATATGTTGAAGCTATTAATAAGCTAGTAAAGGCATTAGAAATATCTGAAAAAAATAAATGCGTACTAATTAGCAGAAATATATATAAGCAACTGTATTTATCTAACAAAGAGATTAATAAATATAAGGAAGCATTAAAGTATTATGAGAAGTATGTTGAAATAAATGATGAATTGAACTGTATAACTAGTGAATTAAGTCTTGCTGATTTAGAAAATGAAAAGAATAAACAAGAAGCAGCTATATTTAAGTCATTATATGATGATATTAAAGTAATATCAACTATAGGTCAAAAAATAACTTCAAATCTTAATTTTGAGAATATATTAGAAAACATACATAAGGAAATATCAATGATTATGGATGCAGAAGTGGTGGGTGTTTCTACCCTTAAGGAATCAGAAGGGGTTTTAGATTATGCACTATTTATAGATAGAGGAAATAAGCTGAATTTAAGTAATGTTAATGTAGAAGATGAGACTAGCATAGGAGCTTATTGTGCTAGAAACAGAAGCACTATTTTAATTAATGATCTGTATAAAGAGTACAAGAAATATGTGCCAGACCTTAATATAGAATTAAATAGTGATGATACTCAATCAGCTATGTATTGTCCTTTGATTTTAGAGGATAAAGTTAGAGGTTTTTTAAATGTACAAAGCTATAAGAAAAATGCATATACAGAAAATGATTTAAACAAATTAAAGATATTAGCATCCTATGTTGCTATAGCTTTAGAAAATTCTTGTCTTTATAATAGAACTAAATACTTTTCTTCTCATGATTTTTTAACAGGATTACTGTCTAGAATGGAAATTTTTGAAAAAGGAAAAAAAATATTTAAGGAATGTGCAAGAGAAAGAAAGAAATTAGCAGTTATAATGATAGATATTGATGATTTTAAATTAATCAATGATAAATATGGACATAGTTATGGAGACGGTGTATTAAAAATGGTTGGAGGCATAATTGAAAATAATGTTAAAAATTATGGAATTGCAGGGAGATATGGTGGGGAAGAATTTTTAGTGATTTTACAAGGCATAAGTGAAAGAAAGATTTATTCAATCTGTGACAGTATAAGAACATCAATTGAAAGAGCTGATATATGTTATGGAGAAAAATCTAAATTAAAAGTGACATCTAGCCTAGGTATATTTATGTATTCAGGTAAAGAGAAGAATATTGATCAATGTATTAATTTTGCCGATGAAGCATTATATATAGCTAAAGCGGAAGGAAAAAATAAACTTGTTAAGTATGAAAATTATTCTTAATTATATAAAGTTAATTAATTAGAAAATGTATATAAAAAATAAAAAAGTTATTCTATAATTATTATAGAATAACTTTTTATATCAAATAAATTTTGTACTAACGTAAAAAATGATTTTCTATAAATTTAAAGGTATCGGAAAGGTCTAGATTGTCCACAGCATTTTTAAGTAATGGAACTTTTGAATAGTCATCAAGAGGAATTTTATATTTCAGTATAGGATTTATTCTAAAGTAATTTGGACCGATAAGCTCTTTGCAATATAAGTCTTCTAGTGGTGTATCATTTAGTAGTATTGAAACCAAAGGTGTTTTAACATTACATTTCGGCCTGAGCATCCATTGGAGAGCACCCCAAGAAGATGTATCTGATTTTATCTGGTTAAGTGTGGAGCCGGTACCAATAGATAATATACGAAAATCAGATAGTGAATGTTTAGGTTTAAGGAGCTTCATTACGGAAATCATAGAGGCAGCTGTAGGATTATTTACAATTACACCTCCATCTATAAAGTTCTTGTATGAAGGGAAATAAGTAGGAGCGGCAGAGCTAGCTAAAGCTACATCTACAACTTTAGATGTGTATGTTGAACCACGAGAAAGGTTATTAAAAAATACAGATTGCCAGTTATCAGATGAAAAACCTTTTACATTAAAGGAGGGGATGAATACATATTTTTTAAGATCCCCAAGGGTAAGCTCTTCTGTAAATACAGATAATATGACTTCTCTTAAGTTTTTATTATTAAATTTAGGTCTGAAAAGGTTAAGATGAGAAGGATAAAATATACTTTTTACAGTCTCATAGTTGTATAAGTTATCAACATAATTTCCATCCTTTCCAGAAGCTAGAGCTAAGGCTATTAAAGCACCTGTAGAAGTACCAGCAAATAAGTTTGTATACTTTAAAATATCAGGATATTTATTATAAATGCGTTTTAATATACGTGTGGATAGAGCACCACGAATTCCTCCACCATCAAATACAATAATTCTGAATGTAGACATTAGACACCTCCATTGTAGCTTATATGATTATTGTATTAATGATTATGCAGGTATGTGAATAGGTTATTATCTGTTTTAAAATATCTTTGACTTATGAAGAAGCTAAGAACTCTGTTNNATACTCCCATCTTTTTCAAAGTGGTAGTATTAGAGCTGCTATGTCCCTGGATAACGATTTCTAAGCATCATAGAAGCTAAGAACTCTGTTTATGAAGGTTTTTGAGATTACCTGGGGAATATTTAAATATGCTAGATAATAATCAGATTAAATGAAAATAGTGAAGGATGGTGAAGATTAGGCTATGTTAATTATATATAGTACATAGCTAGAAGAAATATGGAAGAAAGAAAAGTAAAAAATGTATTATTACCTAAAATTACAGCAATAAATGAAGAGGTATATTCTTTAGAAAAGAATATAAATGATGAAGACTATTTTAATAATGTAATTATACTTAATTGCGACATAAGTAATGAGCGTGCATCACATGTTGAATTCTCGGAAGTTATATTTAAAAATGTAGATTTTAGAAATGTAAAATTTACTCATATTGAATTGATAGATGTAAAGTTTGAAAACTGTGATTTATCAAATTCTAATTTTAATAATGGAATTCTGCATAGGGTAGAAATGATAAACTGTAAGCTTATAGGTATAGACTTGACAGATACAAATATTCAAAATGTCACATTAAATCAGTGTAACGGTGACTATAGTAACATATCTTTCTCTACTCTTAAAAATGTAAACTTTATAGATTCATCATTTAATAATGTGATTTTTGAAAATAGTAAGTTTAATAAAGTAAACTTTGAAAATGTAAATATGAGACAAATTGATATATCTAAGGCTATGGTGAAAGGTATTGATTTTAGAAATAGTGATATAGAAGGACTTATTGGAGATGTAAGAGATTTATATGGAATAGTAGTTACTCCAATGCAAGCACTATCGCTTTCGAGAATTTTAGGGATTGTAATTAAGGAATAGATGTATTAAAGAGACTGACAGAGTAATGAATTTTAATTAGGATATTTAAAGTTAGGAGAAAACATATGATAACAATAATATCATCAGCTAAATCTTTAGATTTTGAAAAAGAAATATTTATAGATGAAAGTACCGAACCTGTATTTATGGATGAAGTAAGAGAATTAGTAGATATAATTAAAAATTACAATATAGAAGAAATAGCTAAGATAATGAAAATTAGTAATAAGTTATCAAAGGTAAATTATAATAGATTTCAATGCTTTTATGACAAACAAGTAAATACTAGACAGGCTATTTTTGTCTTTAGAGGGGAAGTATATAGAGCCATAAATCCTTTTGAATATGACAGATCAAACATAGAGTTTGCACAAAATCACATTAGGATTTTATCAGGTTTATTTGGGGTTTTAAGACCTTTAGATAATATAAAAGAATATCGGCTAGAGATGGCTACAAAGTTAAGAGGTATACCTGAAGAAGATTTATATAAATTTTGGACAAAAAAGATTACTGAAAATATAGTTCATGATTTAAATCTTAAAGAAGATAAGACAATTTTAAATTTGGCCTCTCTGGAGTATTCTAAATCCATCGATAAAAGTAAGCTAGGTACTATTAATGTTTATGATGTTGAATTTAAAGAAAATATAGAGGGAAAATATAAGATCATAGTAACATATGCTAAGAGAGCTAGGGGGTTTATGGTAACTTATATTGTTAAAAATAATATAGATAATATAGAAGATTTAAAGAATTTTAAAGAAGAAGGTTATTGTTATAATAAAGAATTAAGTAGCAATACTAAATTAGTTTTTACTAGAGATAAAATGCTTTAGGTATATGACTTTAGTATTAAATAATGTGACATTATAAAAGAAATTAAAGGTGCATTAATTATAAAAAGTAGGGGATTACTAAAATATATAAAATAAAAACTTGTATTTAAAATACAAGTTTTTTTATTTTAAAACATTATAAGATGATAATAGGAGCAAATTATGATAATAGCTAATATATTAATTATAATGACAGTACTTTTTATAATATTTATTAAAACTATAGATTGTTTATTTTATTATGCTACTCTTGGTAAAAAGCGTGATAAGATAGAAACCTTTAATAGTCTTTACACCATGGGATTATATTCTATTGATGAGTATGAAAAGTTAAAATTGGAAGAGCTAATTGTACAAAGTAAAGATGGATATAAGTTAAAAGGATATTATCTAAACTGTAATTTACCTTCAAAAAAAATAATAATATTATTGCATGGATACTTGGTTGGTCACTACAGGTCTTGCCAATATATAAAGTTTTTTATAAAAGAAGGATTTAATATTCTTTTAGTAGATCAAAGAGGTCATGGTAATAGTGAAGGAACTTATGCTACCTATGGAAGATATGAGTGTGAAGACTTAGATTTATGGGTAAACTGTATAAGACAAAAAGTTGGGGAGAAATGTTTTATAGGTGTACATGGACATTCTATGGGAGCTGCTACTGGTCTTATGTATTCAGTTTTAGGAAAGAATAAAATAGATTTTATAATATCGGAATCAGCTTATGCAAATGCAATAGAGGTTATAAAAAGAAAGTTAAATAAATACAAGATTCCTTTTTTTCCTTTTTATAATCTCACTAATCATAAAATAAAAAAAATATGTGGCTTTTCTTTAGGAGAAATAAGTCCAATGGATATGGTAAAGGAAAGCAAAGTACCAATTATGTTCATTCATGGAGATGAAGATGAATTAATTCCATGTTATATGTCCATGGAAATGTATGAAATTAAAAAGGGAATAAAAAGCTTATGTATAATTCCAAGAGCTAAGCATAATACTTGTTATGCCACTAACCAAGAGAAATATGAAAATGAAGTAAAAAACTTTCTTAAAATGATATAATAATAAAAAGTGGCTAATAAATATTATAAAATCAAGATAATATTTTAATGGGGGATGAAGGGGAATGAGAGTAGGATTAGTATTATCTGGTGGAGGCGGAAAAGGAGCTTATGAGATAGGAGTATGGAAAGCTATAAAAGAGTTAAATATAGATAAATACATAAAAATAGTTTCAGGTACTTCTATAGGTGCTATAAATGCAGCTTTATTTGCTCAAGATGATTTTGAAGAAGCTAAGAAAATGTGGCAAGAGGTTACTATAGAGAAGTTGTTACCAGTAAATAGTAAAGTCCTAATAAGGAAAGGCGTAACCCTCGCTATAGGTAGTAAAAATATGAATTTAGTAAAAAAGTATATGACAAAGAAATTAGAGCAGGGTGATATTCCTAGAGATGGAGCTAAGGATATAATTGAGAAATATATAAATTTTAATAAATTAAAGAAATCTGAAAAAATATTATATGTATCATGTACCGAAATGCCGGAATTCACTGCTAAATATTTTAGAATAAATGACTATGAAGAAGAAATAGCAAAAAGTATATTATTGGCAACGGCTTGCCTTCCTATGATATATGAAAGTGAAGAAATTGGTGGAAAGACATATTTAGATGGAGGATTAGTAGATAATACTCCTATAAAACCAGTATATGAAGAAGGTTGTGATATAATAATAGCTGTACTATTATCTAAGGAAGCCAAAATAAGAAGAGAAGATTTTCCAGATGCAAAAATCATAGAACTAATTCCTTCAGACATAGAAACAAAAATATTAGATGGATTATTAAATCTAGATGAAGAGTCTAAAAACAAGAGAATTCAAAGAGGTTACTATGATACTAAAAATCTTTTAGAACCTATTTTTGAAATGGCAAGATATCAATTAAAAGAAGAATTAGAAAGACAGGCTATGGACAAGGAATTACAAGAACTTGAAGAAAAAAATAAGGAAAGTTGGATAGCTAGAAATACAAAAAGAATAAAGAGAAAACTTGGAATAAATAAATTTAAATAAATATTATGTAAAGTAAAAATATATAGATAAAAAGATAGATTCCTATAGGAGTCTATTTATTTTTAGTGGAAATAATATATAAATAAGTGTTATTATATATTAGTAAATTCAATTAATGTATATAGATAATTTAGAAAAGGGTGAATTGCAGTGAATGAAATAGAGCAATGTAGAAAAGAAATCGATGAGATTGATAAAGAACTTGTAAATCTATTTGAGAGAAGAATGGATGTTGCTATAAGAGTAGCTAATTATAAAAAAGAAAATGATTTACCGATATATGATGAGGAAAGAGAATCAAAGATTATTAAAAAAAATGTAGACAATTTAAAAAATAAGAACTATGATTTATTAGCAAGAAGATTTTTCTTAAGTATAATGGAGTTAAGTAGAAGTTTACAAGAGATCATTATAAAAAAGCATAAGTAAAGTTATTTAAATTAATCATATATAAAGGAGTAATGTTATGGAATTTTACGGCATACTAGGTGAGAAATTAGGACATAGCTTATCACCGAGAATACATAAGATAATATTTCAGGCTATGGAAGTAGAAGGTGCATACAAACTATTTGAAATACCTAAAGGAAATTTAGAAAAATTCATAGATGCACTTAAACTTTTAAAAATTAAAGGAGCCAGTGTAACTATTCCTTACAAGGAAGAAATTATTAAGTATTTAGATGAGATATCACCAGAAGCACAAAGAATAGGTGCTGTTAATACAATATCGCTAGAGGATAATAAACTATATGGTTATAACACAGATTACTATGGCTTTGGATATATGTTAAAGGTACATAATGTTAAGATACAAGACTCAATAGCTATAATTTTGGGAAATGGTGGAGCTACAAAGGCTGCTGTGTGTTATTTATTAGACAATGGAGCTGAAAATGTTTATATAGTAAGTAGGACACCAGAAAAAAATAAGGGAATAAATCATGAAAAAGTTCGACTAATAAGTTATGAGCAGTTAAAAGAAATTCAAGGAGATATGATAATTAATACAACTCCAGTAGGTATGTTTCCTAATGAAGATGCCACTCCTGTTAATGATACTATCATAAATAACTTTCAAACAGTTGTAGATATAGTATATAACCCATCTGAGACAAAATTTTTATTAAAGGGAAAAGAATTAGGGAAAAAAGTTGTAGGGGGATTATCTATGCTCATAGGACAGGGCGTAAAAGCACAGGAAATATGGCAAAAGAATTCTATTGATGATCAAGCAATTAAAGATATATATGAAATTTTAAATAGAGAGTTTAGTTAATTATAAGAGGTGGTTGCTATGAAAATTATGGTTATAAATGGACCTAACCTAAATTTTTTGGGCATAAGGGAAAAACATATATATGGCTCAAAAAGCTTTGAGAAGATTGAAAATTACATAAAGGAATGCTCTAAATCCTTAGGACATGATATAGAGATGTTACAAAGCAATATAGAGGGGGAAATTATTAACTTTATTCAAAGGGCATACTATGAAAAATATGATGGAATAATAATTAATCCAGGTGCCTTTACCCATTATAGCTATGCAATATATGATGCTATAAAAAGTGTAAACATAGATACTGTGGAAGTTCATCTATCACAGATTTATGATAGAGAAGATTTTAGACAAAAATCAGTTACAGCTCCAGCCTGTATAGGTCAGATATGTGGTTTTGGAGAATATGGATATATAATGGCTATAAATGCTCTAGAAAATAAAATGAAGATTTCTAGCTAAAGTAGGTTATAATACTAATTAAACATTTGTAACCTAGGAGGAAGGAAAACTTATGGATGAGCTTAATAATAGGATAATAGACATCTATACAAGTCTTGCTGAAAGTGGAGTTAGATTTTATTATGAGGATGATATTAACCCTTTTAGCGAAATAAAAGAATTGAATTCTTGTAATGGAAAATACCTATGGTTCACAACTGAGGGAGAAAATGAAGTTAAAGTATCCTTAGAAGATTTCAGAGTATATCATTCAAAGGAAAATATTAATCTTTATGATTGGGTTGAAATAAGAGAATTTGATAGGCTTTTAGAAGAATTAGGTGATATCTAGTATAATCAAATGAAAATAAACAACTAAGGTGTTAATTACTTAGTTGTTTATTTTTCATTTGATTTATAAATTGTGGATAAAATAAAGTAAATTTTCAGAAAAAAGGTGGATAATCTAAGATTTATCCACTTAGTGTTAATTATATTGTGGATAGAGTTGTGGAAAATGTTAATAATTACATTATTTTACAAAAGAGAATTATATAGTGTTTATTGTGGTTATAAAATATTTTTTTAAAATAGTTAAAGCAAATTGTTTTTCTAGTATTTAGTTGAAGGTTAGTACAATTAATACTAGGAAGTTTTTATTATGGAATATACTTAGTATTACTAAACATGAAGAATATTAATATAAACATATTTTCATAAACATAAGGTATATTCAAGGGTTTATTATGAAAAAAAATCATAAAAATATAAAAAAATTTAATAAATCTATTGATTTATTAATAAAAAAAATATAGAATAATATTGTTTGTTTAGTAAATGTAAACTTAAGGTTTAGTATAATACATAAGATTGAGGTGGAATCGTGCAAATTGGAGAGAAGATTAAAAGTCTTAGAATAGAAAAACAGTTAACACAAGAAGAACTTGCAAATAGATGTGAATTATCCAAGGGGTTCATCTCACAAATTGAGAATGATCTCACATCTCCATCTATTGCAACACTTATGGACATTCTTCAGATACTAGGCACAAATTTAAATGAATTCTTTAGCGAGAAGATTAATGAAAGAGTTAAGTTTACAAATGATGATATGTTTGAAACTGAGGATGAAGATCTAAAGTATAGATTAAAGTGGCTCG
>NZ_DHYX01000053.1:0-363 GCF_002414285.1 Clostridium sp. UBA5119
TATACTTCCCATCTTTGACTTGTTATTTATTTTCAGATGCCTTAGTAGTATTGTTGTAAATACTTAACAGCTAAGGTATACTTTTATTATCGGATAAACAGAGTTCTTAGCTTCTTTGAAGCTTAGAAATCGTTATCCAGGGACGTAGCAGATCTTTACACCCACTTTGAAGAAGATGGGAGTATTAGAGCTGGTAGTCATCGGATAAACAGAGTTCTTAGCTTCTTTGAAGCTTAGAAATCGTTATCCAGGGACGTAGCAGATCTTTATACCTACTTTGAAGAAGATGGGGGTATTAGAGCTGGTAGTCATCGGATAAACAGAGTTCTTAGCTTCTTTGAAGCTTAGAAATCGTTATCCAGG
>NZ_DHYX01000053.1:473-45245 GCF_002414285.1 Clostridium sp. UBA5119
CTGGTAGTCATCGGATAAATGTATTTTGGATTAGAAGGGGAGGCTTATGATTATGGAGGATAAAGAGTTACTAAAAACACTTTGTATGTCTCATGGACCTAGTGGAAGAGAACACTGGCTTGGAGATTATGTGACAGAGATATTTTCAGAATTTGGACAAGTTACTAGGGATAATTTAAATAATATAATTATTCATAAGAAGGGTAAGGGCAAAGGTAAAATCATGCTTATGGCTCACTTAGATGAAGTATTTATGATTATAACAGAGGTAAAAGAGAATGGATTTTTAGCATTTAAAGGTAATGGTATTGATCCTAAGACTTTAGTTTCTAAAGAGGTTATAATCCATGGAAAAGAAGCTATTCACGGTATTATAGGAATTAAGCCGCCTCACTTAATGAAGGATGAAGATCGAAAAAAAGCAGTAACTATAGATTCTTTATTGATTGATACAGGGTATTCTAAGGAGTCTTTAGAGAACATAGTTAAACCAGGAGATTATGTTACTGTTAAAGGAAACTATAAAGAACTTTTAAATAATAATGTAAGTGTTAAAACTGTTGACGATAGAGGTGGAGTTGTAGCTTTATATAGATGTGCTAAGGAACTTAAAAATATAGAACACGATATGGATGTTTATTTTGTATGCTCCGCTCAAGAGGAAGTAGGCCATAGAGGTGCTAAAACTGCTACTAATAGAATTAATCCAGATATAGGTATTGCTGTAGATGTTACCTTCGATTGTGGAATGTATGGTCTTGAACATGGTGATACTGAACTAGGTAAGGGTGGAGTAATCTGTATAGGTCCTAATATTCATCCTAAGGTTAGAAAGCATCTTATGAAGGTTTGTAAAGAATATAATATTCCATTTCAATTAGAAGTGGAAGCCGGAAATACAGGAACAGATGCTTGGGATATTCAAGTAGCTGGTGAAGGTGTTGCTACACTTCTTATATCAATTCCTATAAAATACATGCATACTTCAGTGGAAACAGTAAATATGGATGATATAAAAAACACAGGATATATGATGGCAAAACTAATAGAAAGTATAAAGAGTGAAGAATTGGAGGAATTAGTATGTTTTTAGATGAGATTCTTCAAAAGAATGGTATTTTAGATAAATTGACTTCTTTAAGTGGTCCTTCAGGATTTGAGGGAGAAGTAAGGGGCTTTATTAAAGAACAGGTTACCCCTTATGTAGATGAGATTTTTATAGATAGAATGGGAAATATTATTGTTCATAAAAAGGGGAAAGGAAAAAAAGTAATAGTTGATGCTCATATGGATGAGGTAGGTTTTATAATAACTGGCTACAATGAGGATGGAAGCTTAAGATTTAGTGCTTTAGGAGGGGTAAATGCTAAGATAATACCTTCTAAGACTGTACTTATAGGGTCTAATAAAATACCAGGAGTTATTGGAGCAAAACCAATTCACCTTCAAGGAGCAGAGGAGAGAGAAAAGGGTCTAAATTATAGTGATTGCTGTATTGATATAGGAGCTAGGTCTAGAAAACAAAGTGAGGAGCTTATAGATCTAGGGGAGTATGTAGTTTTTGATACAGAATATGATGAATTCGGAGAAGGTCTTGTAAAGGGAAAGGCCTTTGATGATAGAGTAGGATGCTTTGTACTAATGGAGGCATTAAAAGAAAATTATGATGTAGACCTATATGGAGTGTTTGCAGTTCAAGAAGAAGTTGGAGAAAGAGGTGCTTTCATTTCGTCTTTAAATTTAAAGGGAGATTTAGGAATTGATTTAGAGGGTACAATATGTGCAGATATGCCATGTGTTCCTAAGCACTTAAGAGCTACTGAAGTTGGCAGAGGACCAGCTATATCAATAATGGATTTAACTAGTATATTCGATGTTGATGTGGCTGATGACATTATGGAAGTAGGGAATAATTTAAATATTCCATATCAAAGAAGAAAAGCTATAGCTGGAGGAAATGATGCAGCTACTTTTCATGGCACAGGATGTGGGGCAAAGATTGCTACTATTTCAGTTCCATGTAGATATATCCATTCTTCAGTTTCAGTAGCATCAAAGGAAGACATAAAGAATACAGTTAAATTATTAGTAGAATACTTAAAAACACTATAGATTTTGGAGGTATTTGTGATGAATAAATTATTTGAAGATTTAGTAGGAGCATTTGGAGTTAGTGGACATGAAGAAGAGGTTAGAAGTGTAATTGTTGAGCAATTAAATTCACTAGAAGTTGAAAATAAGGTAGATAACATGGGAAATGTTATAGCTAAAATAGGTAAAGGTAATGGGGAGGAAGAAAAGAAAATTATGATTTCTTCTCATATGGATACCATGGGATTTATAGTTATGTATATTGAAGATAATGGTTTCTTGAGAATTGGAAAAGTAGGAGAATTTGATGAAGCTGCCTTTGTGAATAATATGGTAGAATTTGAAAATGGAAATTCAGGAAGAGTTTGCGGAACTAAAGATAGTCCTAAAATAGATGACATGTATATAGATTTAGGAGTAGAAAGTAGAGAAGAGGCTTTAGAACTAGTAAGAGAAGGGGATGTATGTATTATTACATCTAATTTTATAGAAGAAGAAAAGAATATAATTGCACCTGCTTTAGATAATAGAGTAGGCTGTTACATGTCACTGAAATCTATAGAAAAGCTTATAGAAAATAAAGAATCATTAGAGAAGTTAGATAAGGAAATATATTTTGTATTTTCAACTCAAAACACTTTAGGAGGAAGAGGAGCAAGGGCAGCAGCTTATGAAATAAATCCTATGTATGCTTTAGTTATAGATGGAGAAAATGCTGGAGATACATTAGGGGGAAGTGGGAAGTTTTCTTTAGGAAAGGGTACAGGAATAAAGTTCATGGATAGGACTTTGTTAATGCATCATGAAGTGAAAGAACAATTGGAAAAAGTTTATGAGAAAATAGATAAAAATCCACATTATATCTTTGGTGAAACTCAAGGTGATGGTAAAACAATCCATAAAGAGGGAGTAGGAGTTAAGACTGGAACTTTGATTTATCCTGTAAGATATAAGGATACAAATATGGAAATGGTTAATTATAAAGATATAGAAGAAGGAATAGAAGTTATTTATAATTATATTACATTATAATATAAGGTTATTTAAATAGTTCTATAGACATAGCTTTTAGAGAATATACAAAAAAATAATAAATATTAGAGCCTTCACTTTAAGAATATCAGTGAAGGCTCAATTTAGTTTAAGATTAATTTGCTTTAAATTATAAATTAGTAACTATTTTGAAGCATAATAGCATCTTTTCGGAGATTCTATTTTATCCTCTGCTTTAAGTGATTTTATAGCTTTATCTACCTCTTTTTTGTCAATACCAGCCTTTTCAGCAATTTCTCCAGCTTTTAATGGCTCAGATGAATTTTTCAGTACTTCTAAAACTTTATCTACCATGTTAACACCTCTTTTAATAATTAAAGTTATTTAATAATATTTATTATATAATATTTTAATAAAAATATCAACAATATNNNACAATATTATATTTTATATGTTATCAGTTTGTAATTTATTATAAAGTAATTCTCGTCTGTCCTCTTTTACTTTAAAGGAATTTCTGACTCTGCTAACTAAAGATCTATCTATGTTTGCTGTGAGAATATCCTCCACACCCTCCTCTGTGCTATCTATGATTTTACCTAAAGGGTCTATAATTAAAGAATTTCCACTATAGTTTATACTATTACCAATACCAATTCTATTAACTCCAGCAATATAGCATTGATTTTCAATAGCTCTACTTCTAAGCAAGGTTATCCAGTGTTCTTTTCTACTTTCAGGCCAATTAGCAGCTACAGTAATTAAGTCACATTTTTTTGAAGCTATTTGAAAGATTTCAGGGAATCTTAAGTCATAGCATATAAAAGGTGAAAGGGTTATTTCATCAATTTGTGCAAAGCATATTTTCTCACCACCAATGTAGTATTTACTTTCTTCGCCATAGGAGAAAGGATGTATTTTAGAGTAGTTACATAGAATATTTCCACTAGAAGATATTATTGTATAATTATTTTTACCCTTTATATCATTAGTAATACCCTGAATATAACCAATTCCTGCATTAATGCAATAACCTTTGCATAAACTAGCAATGTAGGAAACCGTAGAAAAATCAAATTCTTTTAATTTTTCTATGTGCATTGTAAAGCCAGTAAAGGAGAGTTCAGGAAATAAAAGTAGGTCTATTTTTAGCTCTTTAGCTTTTTTAAAAAATTCTTTGCTTGCCGATAAGTTAAATTGCTTATTTTCCCATAAAATATTATTCTGTACCAATCCAATTTTCACAATATCACCCCTTATATTACTAATTATAATATATTTTAAAGTTATTATTCATAATAATACTAAGAAATTTATTATTTTGTAATAAAGTTAATACTAAATCATATGAAGGGTGATTTATTTAATTATGTTAAATAAAGTGGTATAATTAAGGGAAACTTAGCTACAATAATAGGTCAATTTTTAATTGAGTTTATAAATTCTTCATACTGTCTATATACTGCCTAGATAAAGAGGTTAATATTATAATATATAGACAATAGAATAATGTAAAGGGTAGGGGTATTGCCTATGAAAATAACTGAAAACACAGTAAAAATGGCATTGAGATATAAGAACCATCATATATCTTCATTAGCTTCACAGTTAGCTTTTGATATGCTGTTTTCATTTTTCCCATTTTTGATTTTATTATTAACTCTAGTTGGATTTATAAACGTAGATCCCATAGAAGTGATTGGAAGTTTACAAAATATAATGCCAGAGGAATTATATAAATTAGTATCTACTTTAGCTCTTCAATTGTTACAAACTAGAAATGGAAACCTATTATCTTTTTCATTAATGTTCTCCCTCTATACAGCATCTAGAGCCTTTAGAGCCATAAGATATGGGCTAAACAGAGCATATAATGAAGAGGAAGATAAAAACAAGATAAAGTTAATAGTACTCTCCGTTTTATTTATGATAGTGACATCTTTTATGATAATATTTATACTAGGTTTTTTAGTCTTTGGAGAGATGATAAGTTTAGAATTAGTTCAATGGTTAGATCTTGATATTAAGTTATTTTATTTTATACGATATTTAAGGTACCCAATTGGTTTTGCAGGTATGATAGTTATATTTACAGCTATATATAAGCTTATACCTTCAAGACGAATAAAATGCAGAGAGGCCTTGCCAGGGGCTATATTCACAAGTATTGCTTGGATAATTTTATCAATGGGGTTTGCATTTTATGTAAACAACTATGGGAAATATACTGATATTTACGGAAGCATAGGAGTGGTTATTGTTTTGATGGTTTGGTTACAAATAACATCTACTACAATTTTATTAGGAGGAGAACTGAATGCGTTATTAATGTATGATAAAGAAAATAACTTCAAAATATAAGAAATTCATGTTTAATATTAACACTTATGAGAATGTTTAGTTTAATTATTTGTAATATTGTGTTAAGATAATGAAGAAGAATGACAATGATGTAGAATATATAAGGTCAATGGTAATGGAGGGTATGAGATGAAGGTTAGAAAGGCTATAATTCCAGCAGCAGGTTTAGGAACTAGATTCCTACCAGCTACAAAAGCAGTGCCTAAAGAGATGATTCCTATTGTAGATAGACCTACTATAGAGTATATAGTAGAAGAAGCTGTGGCTTCAGGTATAGAAGAAATACTTATAATAACAGGTAGAAATAAAAAAGCTATAGAAGATCATTTTGATAGAGCTGTAGAGCTAGAAATGAATCTTGAGAGAGATGGGAAGAAGGAACTTTTAGAGTTAGTCCATAAGTCAACTAACATGGCTAATATCCATTATATTAGGCAAAAGAATCCAAAGGGGTTAGGTCATGCCATAAGTTGTGCTAAAGCTTTTGTTGGAAATGAACCCTTTGCAGTTATGCTAGGAGATGACATAGTAGATAGTGAAGTTCCTTGTTTAAAGCAATTAATGGATGCTTATGATAAGCATGGTACTTCAATTTTAGGAGTTCAAGAGGTAGCCAAAGAAAATGTAAATAAATATGGAATTGTAAAAGGCAATAAAATTAATGATAGGGAGTATGTAGTTAAGGATTTAGTGGAAAAGCCAAAGGTTGAAGAAACGCCATCTAATGTGGCTATTTTAGGTAGATATATTATAACTCCTGAAATATTTGACATACTAGAAGATACTAAGCCAGGAAAAGGAAATGAAATACAATTAACTGATGGTTTAAAAACTCTAATGGAAAAGGAAAGTATGCATGCTTATATTTTTGAAGGTAGAAGATATGATGTAGGTGATAAATTAGGATTTTTAGAAGCTACAGTAGAATTTGCTTTAAAAAGACAAGATTTGAAAGATAACTTTAAAAATTTTTTGGAAGAAAAATTTAATTTAAAGCATATATAATTTAATAATAATGTATAAAAACTGGTATATAATTCCAATGGTATATATCAGTTTTTATTTTGTATATCAAATTTTATTGTTTTTACTCAGAAGAGGTACAGAGACTTATTCTCATCAACCTGTCAAGAAAAAAATGTAGAATAATAGTAGAAAAATGTAGTAAAAAAAGTATTAATTTTAGTGTAAAATGATTAAGTGGTACATTGAGTAACGTTAAAATTGGAGGATAAATAATGGAGTTTAAAAATAAGGAAGATTTGGAGTTTTACAACAACATTTCGGAACCTATTATAGTTATAGATAGTAATAGTGAAATTAAATACTGCAATGAAGGAGCGTTAGAATTTTTAGGAGTTCAAAGTATAGATTCGATTGAAGAGTTGGATATAAATACAATGATAAAGTTCTCTACGTTGAAGAGTGGTGTCTTTGATGTAAAGGATTTTATAAAAAATGATAGAAGTGAGAGAATTCGTGCAAGTATAGATACAAGAATATATAAAGAAATAGAAATAGAATTAGTTTTTAGAAGTATAAAGGTTGGTAATAATGAAGGCACCTTAATGTTGTTGAAAAATATAGCAAGCAATAATCTCCATTTTAAATCAGAAGATATCAATAAAGATAGTAGCAAATTAGAGGAGCATGAAGAATTTAAATATATTGTAGTAGATAAAGATGAAGATGAAGCCTTCATCTCAACAAAAGAAATAGACTTAAATATAAATTTTTATAAAGCTATTTTTGCTAATAGTACCACTGGAATTGTAATAGAAAAGGAAAATAGAATTAGTTATATAAATAAAGTTGCTATGGATATAATTGGAGACTTTAAAAGTGATACTTTTTTAGGTAAAAGTATTTTTGAAATAATTAAGTTAGATTCTATACAATATAATGATGAGTTTTTAAAAAAACAGTATTCTAAATATAATTCTAGTTTGAACATAGTAGAAAGAAAGTTTATTAGAGAAGATGGGAGCATTGTGTATTGTGAAGTTACGCCCATGTGTTTTGTCAATGATAATGATATATATTCTATATTTTTAATTAGGGATATAACAAGAAGAATAAAAGTAGAGGAAGCTGTAATAAGCAATAGGGATAATTATGTTGAACTTCTTAAACTTTTACCCTTTGGTATGGTTATATATTCTGATGGTAAGCTTGAAATAGGTAATGAGGCTTTAGTTAATATTTTAGGACTTAATGGAATAGATGAATTAAAAAATTTATCCTATATAGATATAGTAGATGAAGAATATAAAGATGTAGTTAAAGAAATGTATTTTGATGCTCAATTTAGAGGGAAATCTACAGAGTTTAAGGAAGTTAAAGTGAGAAGGGGATATGGAGCATTAATAGATGCTGAGATTGCAAGTTTCGGAATAAATTTTAGTTATGGAAGATCTGTAGTGTTTTTAATTCAAGAAGTTACAGAACGCAAAAAGGCTCAATTAAATAAAGTTAAATTGGAACAAGCTATAAAATATGATAAGTTAAAAACTGAATTTATATCTAATATGTCCCATGAGTTAAAAACACCATTGAATATAATATTAAGTACTGTACAAGTATTGCAATACAATTATAAAGATAAAAATGATGAGCAATTGGATAGATATCTAGATTTAATGAAAGTAAATAGCTATAGATTATTAAGACTAATAAATAACTTAATAGATGTTACTAGAATTGATGTAGGTAACTTAAAAATGAATTTTGGCAATTATGATATAGTAGCTATAGTAGAGGATATAACTATGGCTGCAGTAGAGTATGTGGAAAGTAAAGGTATGACTTTAATATTCGATACTGATATTGAAGAAAAAATTATAGGAATTGATAGAGAAAATATAGAGAGAATAATATTAAACCTATTATCAAATGCAGTTAAATTTTCTAAGGATGACGGAACTATTATGGTATCTATTCATGATTTAGGGGACAAGATTCAAATTTCAGTGAAGGATAATGGAATTGGTATTCCAGAAGAACTTCAGGAAAAGATATTTGATAGATTTGTGCAAGGTGAGGATCTATTTACCAGATCTCACGAGGGGAGTGGAATAGGATTGTCCCTAGTAAAATCTATAGTTGAAAATCATGGTGGAAAGACATATGTAAAAAGTATTGTTAATGGAGGAAGTGAATTTATTGTAGAACTTCCAAACATTCTTTCTAAAAATCAATTTTGTTCAACAAATCTTTATCATGCTGATAAATATAATTTAGAAAGAATAAAAATTGAGTTTTCAGATATATATAGATAAGAATATTTAAAATGCTATTGGGATAGTTATTCCAATAGTATTTTATTTTTCATACATTAAAAGAATGGTTAAGATATTTTTAATAATATGTTTAAAAAATATATTCATGGGTAAAATTACAAAAAATGATATGTTTTTTGGAGGTATATGATGAATAGAATAGTTTTAGTTGGTAGATTGACACGAGACCCTGAAATTAAAGTTTTTGAAGATAGTAGTAAGGTTTTTACTAGATTGGTTTTGGCTGTAGATAGACCTTATAAAACTGCATCGGGAGAAAAACATGTAGATTTCATTCCAGTAGTATTAAGAGGAAAAAAAGCAGAAATTGTTAATGAATATCTAATTAAAGGAAGTGTTATTAGTGTAACTGGTAGACTTCAAAGTAGGCATTATGAAGGTGAAGATGGACAGAAAAAGTACATATCAGAAGTTATAGCAGATGAATTTCAGTTCATGAATACTAAGAAGCCTAAAGAAGAAATTGGTTAAATCCACATGACTTAAATTATTATTTTAGTAAATCGCATATATGTGTATAACAATCTAAACAATATTTTTAATCAGTAAAGCTTATTCTATTGTAATATCACAATAGACTAGGCTTTTTTAAATTAATTAATAATAAGTAAAAAAATATTTATTTATTAAAAAGTCATAGGTTAGTATATTAAAAATATTTGGATAATAGCCATATTAAGAGTATAATAAATTCATAAAGCAAAACTTTAATCTTATTTAAAATGGTAAATTTTGGGCATAAAATATAGATTAAAG
This sequence comes from Clostridium sp. UBA5119, assembly GCF_002414285.1. Classification (NCBI taxonomy): domain Bacteria; kingdom Bacillati; phylum Bacillota; class Clostridia; order Eubacteriales; family Clostridiaceae; genus Clostridium; species Clostridium sp. UBA5119. The sequence goes on from NZ_DHYX01000053.1 coordinate 9,974, forward strand.
TTAAGCAAAATATAAGGGTAGAGGAGTTTATTATGGAGCTTGAAAAATTTAAAGTATTTAGAGAAAAAGCAATGGAAAACATATCTAAAGTTATAATTGGTAAAGAGCATATAATTGATAAAATAATAGTGTCATTTATAACTTCTGGTCATGTATTATTAGAAGATGTTCCAGGACTTGGGAAAACTAAACTGTGCAAAACATTGTCAAAAACTATGAATTGTAGCTTTAAAAGAATTCAATTTACACCAGACTTATTACCTTCGGACTTAACAGGAATATATTTTTATAATCAACAATCAAAAGAATTTGAATTTAGGGAAGGACCTCTTCTAAGTCAAATTGTTTTAGCTGACGAAATAAATAGAGCTACGCCAAGAACACAATCTGCTTTACTTGAGTGTATGGAAGAGAGACAGATAACAGTAGAAGGAAATACGATAAAGTTAAAGAGGCCATTCTTTGTTATAGCAACTCAAAATCCAGTAGAACAATTTGGTACATTCCCGTTACCAGAAGCTCAATTAGATAGATTTTTTATGAGACTATCTATGGGATATCCAAGCTATGATGAAGAAATAAAAATGATGGACAGGTTTATAGGAAAAGATCCACTAGACTCCCTAGAGTCTGCTATAACTATAGAAGAAATAAACTATGTTCAAGAGAATTATAATAAAGTTCATGTTAGTGATGAAATAAGAAGATACATAGTAGATTTAGTCAATGCCACTAGAACTAACAGTGAAATAGAATTAGGATGTAGTCCTAGAGCTACATTAAATCTTATGAAAGGTTGTCAAGCATTAGCTGCTATTAGAGAAAGAGATTATGTGATTCTTGAAGATGTGAAAGAGCTTGCAGTACCTATAATGAGTCATAGAATTATCTTGAAAAGTGAAATAAATAGTGGCAGTGAGAAGAGTGAAAGAGTTATACAAAACATTCTCGCAACTATAGAAACTCCAATAAATAGGCAATAGAGGTGTATTATGATACTTCAAATATTTGTTCTTGCAGCAATTGTAATTATACTGGTAAATATAATGAGTTTTATTACTGAAAAAGGGTATGAAAACTTAAAGGTGTATAGGGAAATAAAACCAGATAGAGTAACTGTGGGCGAAGAATTTACAATAGCTATGAAAGTAGAAAACAATAAAAGAATGCCTGTTCTATTCTTGGTGGTGGAAGAAAGAATACCTGTTGAATTAAGATTTGTTGGCGAAGTTTCTACTTACAAATATGGAAATGATAATTGGCACATATGCAAGTATGTAATGGGTAAATTTCAAAGGAAAAGTAGAACCTATACTTTAGTAGGAAAAAAAAGAGGAGCTTACATAATAAAGAGCATGAATATTTTTATAGGGGATATGTTGGGACTAAATATTAAAAGTAGAGAGCAGAATGATTATATTGAAGTTTTAATTTATCCTAAGGTAAAATCCATAGGAAACTTTAGATTTGATGTGACAAATTTTTTAGGAGACAATACAGTAAGGAGATGGATATATAAGGATCCTTTGTATATAAAAGGGGTAAGAGAGTATAACGTTGAAGATAGAATGAAGGATATTCATTGGAAAACTTCTTTAAAGGCAGATAAGCTTATGGTTAAGGACTATGATTATACTTCAGAACAACAGATGGTTATAATCCTTAATACACAATGTGGAGATCCTTGTTGTAATTATATAGATGAAGAGCTTATAGAAACATCTATAGATATTGCAGTTGCATTAGCTGCAAAGGCATCTAAGGAAAGTATCCCAACAGGTATTTGGAGCAATGCACATTTGATTTATTGTAATGAAAATTCTATAAATGAAATTGAGCCCAAGGTAGGAAGTTTTAATAGGATATTGGAGTTTTGCACTAGAATATATCTTGCTGTGAAATATGACCTTAATGAATACTTAAAGAGTAGAATGCCTTATTTTGATAAAAGTTGTACCTATGTATTAATTACTACTTATTTAAATGAAAAAGATATTAGGATTTTAAATATTCTAGTGGCAAATGGCTATAAAATAAATATTATAGATGTTTCTAGAGAAAACAAAATTAAAAATATCAAAGGAATTGATAAAATTTCATATAAGGGGGAGATGAAGTAATGAGCTGGTCTGAACAAGTTAGGATTTATTATGATATAACATTTAGTATGCTAACATCTATTGTTTGGATGATAGCAACAGCTCTTATATTTTCTAAGGATATGAAATTTTCTATTTTCATTTTAATGATGATATCTATATTAACTAGTAAATATTTACTAAGAAAAGGTAAGAAGGTAGAAATTTGTATTGCAGTTTCTTTAATCCCAACTATTGTTTACGAAATATTTATTCAAGAAATAGTAATTGCCATTGTAGATATAATATTTGTAGCGTTAATCAGTGCTGTTTTACTTAGAGAAACTAATGAAAATATAAACTATGATAGATATAAAAATATTTTTATAAATGGAATTTCTTATATTTTTATAGCATCAATCATCTGTAGTATATTCAAGCCTATTTATGCAGAAATTGTATTCAGAGGTATAATTATATATCTCATTTTGATGGTTATTACTATGAGAGAGACTATGGGGTATTGCTATAATATAAAAAGTTCAAAAATCAATAAAATTATAAATATATCTCTAATTTCATTGGCATTATTAACTACACAGGAGTTTTTTTATAATATATTTGTGAAGATAGTTACAATTTTATATGTAGGAATTGAATTTATAACTGAATTAATAATAGATGTAATAGTAAAAATTATTGGAGTTCCAATGACTTGGATTTTTAATGCTTTACAAAAATTATTTACTGAAAGACGAGGATCTTTAGAAGATATATTTGGAAGAATAGATGCAGGTAATAAAAATCCCAAAAATATAAAAGAATTAACGCCAGAAATGGTAACAGCAAGTCCCACATTTATATTTATAATGAAGGTTATAGTAACAATAATATTAATATTAATTGTAAGTAGCATCATAAAAAGAATAATAAAGGGTACTAATTTAAATAGAGATGATGGCTATACTGAAATAATTGAAGAGATTGAACAAAAGGATCCTGGTTATAAAAAAGTTATAGATAAAATCAAAAAAATATTTAGAAAGAAGGGTACCCCTAGGGAAGAAGTTTTATATAAGTATAGTGAGTTTGTAGAAGTTGCAAATAAAAAAGAGATTTTTAAGACATACATGACTCCAAGACAACTTGGTAATATTGTTAAGATAAAAGTTGATAACTGTATGGAAGTTGATGAAGTTACCGATATGTATAATGAAGCAAAGTTTTCCACACATATTATAAACAAGTCTTATGAACAAAAAGTGGAAAAGTATGTGGATAACATTAATAAAAACATAAAATATTAACAAGAAAAATTAATCTACATTAAAAGACAAGAAAACTCACATAATATTAACATTTTATCCACTGATATATTAACAATTACAAATAGTATTGTATAACTGTAAAGAATAAGTAATTTTGTGAAATAAGGTGTAAATTTTGAGGGGGAATATATTATTGTTGGCTACAAGAATTTACACATTATTTTTTTATATAGTGATACAATTTCTTTAGGCAATAAAATAGTGTAATTTTATTGCTATAAATGGTTTTACATTATTTGGGGGTGCTTTTATGATAATTGAGACATTAAAATCTAACATGGTATGTGAAGAGAATACTATAGAATACACTTATAATTTAATTCAATCAGAATTAGAGGTCCATATGAATGGTGAAAGAAGGGTTATAGATGTATATGGTGTAGAAATAGAAAGTGAAGTGAAAAATAAAGGCAAACATGTAAAGCAATACAAAGAACANNCTAATAAATACAAGGGAAGTGAACTGCTGGGATTATTAAAAAATAATGTGGTCTCACCAATACATCTTATAGATATTATAGAAGAATATATAGAGGCATATTATGCTGATTTTGACGAACTTGTACAAGCAATAGCAAATTAATTATAACTATTATTATTTATATGAGTAGTTTATAAAATTAAACTTAATTAATGAGATAATTTAAAATATTATCATCATATATTTTCATATATATATAAGTTATAGTTGATATTAACCTATTTATTTATTAAAATTAAAGATGTAAAAATATGTTTATAATTTAATTATAAGTATATGAAATATTTAGGTTTGGAGGTGAGATGGTGATAGTAGGAGTTGGAGTAGATATAGTTGAAATAAGACGTATAAAGGATATAATGGAAAAAAATGAAAAGTTTTTAGAAAAAATATTTACAAATAACGAGATACAATACTTGAAAACTAGGAATTTAAGGCCGGAATATGTAGCAGGCAGGTTTGCTGCAAAGGAAGCAGTTTCAAAAGCACTAGGAACAGGATTTAGAGGATTTAACTTCAGAGATATAATAGTAAATAGTACTACTCTTGGTAAACCTACAGTCACATTAGAAGGGGAGGCAAAAAATATTGCTAACAAGAATGGGAATACAACTATCCATCTGAGTATTTCTCATGGATGTGATAGTGCTATTGCCTATGCTGTTTTGGAGGTTGTTTAATATGGTAAATCCTTTTGATAAATTAAAAAGTAATAGATTAGGGTTTATAGGATTTAAACATAGGGCCATACAAATGGATAAGGAAATGATACAAAATATATTAAAAGCTAGAGATGATGATACCTACAAAGGAGATTATGGACAAGCATTTATAATAGCTGGCTCTATGGGTTTTTCCGGTGCTGCATATCTTACCACTCAAAGTGCAGTAAGAAGTGGCGCTGGATTAGTGACCCTTTGCATTCCTAAAGAAATACAGGAGATAATGAGCATAAAGTTAAATGAGGCTATGACAATCAATTTTGAACAAAGTGAAAAAATAGGCAATATTATGGTCAAGTCTAATTGTATTGCTATTGGACCAGGAATGGGGAATACTAAGTTAACTTTTAATATAGTGAAAAGTATGATTGAAAATGCAGAATGCCCTATTGTAATTGATGCAGATGGACTAAATGTACTACAGGGAAAACTTGAACTGCTTCATAGCAAAAATAATAGCATTATATTAACACCTCATTATGGAGAGATGGCAAGGTTAACTGGATTATCTGTTGATGAAATAAAAGAAAATAGGGTAGAAGTAACAAGAAATTTTGCTTATGAGTATGATGTAATAGTTTTATTAAAGGACCATAGAACTGTAATAACTGATGGAACACAGGTTTTTGAGAATACTACAGGAAATAGTGCAATGGCATCAGGTGGAATGGGAGATACTTTGACAGGAATTATAACTTCGTTTATTGCTCAGGGATATGAAGTTCTAGAAGCTACATGCATTGCTACATTTATACATGGATATTGTGGTGACAGACTAGCAGAGAATATGTTCTGTGTCAATGCTACCCATATTATAGAAGAATTACCTTTTGGGATAAAAGAAATTTTGGATAGTAATTGATACATAGAAATAACTGTGAATTATAATAAAATAAATATGGTTATAGAGAGAAGAAAACTATAATAAACATATAGTGTAATAAGTAATTGGAGGAATTTATGAAAAAAAGACTAACTTATACACTATTCATTATAGCTATATGCCTAACCGTTACAGTGGCTTTATTGATTAAAGGAAGAACAAGGACTTTAGATGAGTATAATGCAATTGATTCCTTAAGTGAGATTAAAGCCTATAAGAGTGATATAACTATAGAGATTGTAAATGACAGAGAAACAAATAAGTATGAAGGGTTTCAAACCTATAAAAAAGATATAGGATATAAACTGGATTTAAAGGATAAGAGATCTTTTACTTTTAAAGGCGATGAGATACTTGTTAAAGATAAGGAGAATATCAAAGAGTATACCTTAGATAAAGGGTTTGATGAAGTATTTAAATGTGGATTTATTGGTGAATATATAGGATTAATATATACAAATGAAGAATTAGAATTTGAAACTGAAACAATAAATAATGGTGAATACTTTGTGATAACAACAGTTATTCCTGGAAGTAATAACAACATTTTTCAAGGNNAGGCCAAAGAAAATAATAATCTATGATAATAAGGGTAGAGAAAGAATTATATATACTTATGAAAACTTTAACTGGACTGATAAGGTTGAAGATGTGGAGTTAGATTTATAACAATGATACAAAACAGTAAGAACGAATCTAGTATTTACTATGAGGTAGTTCTTGACAACTGGAAAGGTGAGCAAGGTGAGTAATATGGGAAAAAAGATAAGACCCTCTTGGGCAGAAGTAGATTTAGATGCTTTAAGGAATAATGTAAGGGAAGTAAAAAGGGTTTCAGAGGGGAAGGAAATAATTGCTACAATAAAAGCTGATGGATATGGACATGGAGCTATAGATATATATAAGTCTATGATGGATGAAGGTATAAATAGATTTGCAGTAGCTATTGTTACAGAAGCTATAGAATTAAGAAAAGCTGGTGTGGAAACTCCTATTATTATATTGGGATATACACCAAAGGAATTTTATGATGAAGTTATTGATTTAAACCTAGAACAAACTATATATGATTATGAAGATGCTAAAATACTTTCAGACATAGCTATAAAGAAGAATAGAATAGCTAAAATTCATATAGCTGTAGATACAGGTATGGGGAGGATTGGATTTTTAACAACGAGGGAGCAGGCTAGAGAAGTACATAGGATAACTAAGTTAAAAGGAGTAAGAATTGTAGGAATATTTACTCATTTTGCTACTGCTGATGAGAAAGATAAAACTTATGCTAATTCTCAAATTGAAAAATTTAATATATTTAATCAATATATTGAAGAATTAGGTGTAATTATACCCTTTAAACATGTAAGCAATAGTGCTGCTATAATAGATTTTCCTGACTTACCATATGATGGAATTAGAGCTGGTATTATGCTTTATGGATATTATCCTTCTAAGTATGTTAATAAAAATAATGTTAACTTAATACCTGTTATGTCGTTAAAATGTAAAATTGTTCATTTGAAAAAAATACAGGAAGGCGATTATGTAAGTTATGGTAGGTTATATAAAGCACCTGCAGAACGGATAATTGGAACTCTTCCTATAGGATATGCAGATGGTATTTCAAGAGCATTAACAGGGATGGCTAAAGTAATTGTGAATGGTAAAGTAGTACCTGTTGTGGGTCGTATTTGTATGGACCAATGCATGATAGATGTAACAGATGTACCTGATGTGAAAATTGGGGATGAAGTTATATTAATTGGAAAAGATAATATAGGGAATGTTATAACAGCAGATGATGTAGCAGAATCTATAGGCACAGTCAATTATGAAATAATTTGTGATATAAGTAAGAGAATTCCAAGAATATATACAAAAAAAGGAAAAATTTTCAGCATAAGAAACTACGTATAGTAAAAAGTATAAAAAAATGTTGTAAAAAGTAGAAATTAAGGATAATTTCTTTGACATAATAACAATTGATGATTTATAATTAAGTTGTACATAAAGTTGTTATTTAAATTGGAGGTAATGAAATCCATGGGTAGCTCAAAGAAATTTATTCTGAATTTTGGTAGTAGTTTTTGCGAAAAATTTAATGATGTAGATAAAAAACAATTTATAACAAATAGTAAATTAATTATGGATTATGGAATAGTATATAGTGAAGGCTATAATAGTAATAGCTATATAGAGAAAATGAAACAAGGATATTTAGCTATGAGAGAATTAAATTTAGAATTATCAGAATATGGCTTTGAGAGTTATATTAATGACTTAAGTGAATATGAAGCTAGCCTTTAGGAGTGTGAATGCCTAATGACAATTGTTATAAAGAGAGGCGATATATTTTATGCTGATTTAAGCCCAGTGGTTGGATCAGAACAGGGTGGAATAAGACCTGTAATAATTATACAAAATGATGTGGGAAATAGATATAGTCCAACTGTGATAGTTTCAGCTATAACCTCTCAGATAAATAAGGCAAAACTTCCAACTCATGTAGAGATTTCTTCTGAAGAATACGGATTAAATAAAGACTCGGTAGTTTTGCTAGAGCAAGTTAGAACTTTAGACAAAAGAAGATTAAAAGAAAAGATAGGTCATATGACCGATGAAGATATGATTAAAGTTGATGTTGCTCTTAAAATTAGTTTAGATTTAAAAATGTAAAAATAAATTTAATATTAAGGGGCTGTTTCAAAATACACTAAATCTTAATTGGGTGTGGAGTATGCACTAACAACAATATTTTAGTGAAACTTAACACTTTGTAAAGAGTAGTGAATTATTTTGAAATAGCTCCTTTTAAATTAAATCTTTAGATGGACAAAAAAATATAAAGTATTTATTACTTTTATAATCATAGAAGGATAGTTGTATTTAATTGAAGTGTAAGGTAAATAATATATTAATAATTATTGGAGATTTCTTATAATCAAATGTATTGATAAAAGGAAAATTTCAACTAAATAGTTGAGAATAAATAAATTATTGATATAATGAGTTTAGAAGAAAATCAGGGAGGGATAAGCAATGGAAAAGTCATTAATAGCATTAGAGAATATAGCGAAAGTTTTAAGAAAAGATATTATAAAGATGGTAACAGAGTCAGCATCTGGTCACCCAGGCGGTTCGCTATCAGCTGTAGAAATCATTACTACATTATATTTTAATGAAATGAATATTAATGTAGAAGACTCTAAGAATCCTAATAGAGATAGATTTGTATTATCAAAAGGTCATGCTGCACCAGTTTTATATGCAGCTCTTGCGGAGAAGGGTTTCTTTAATAAAGAAGAACTTATGAAATTAAGAAAAACTGGAGCAATGCTACAAGGTCATCCAAATATGAATTACATACCAGGAGTAGATATGTCTACAGGTTCATTAGGTCAAGGAGTTTCCGCTGCGGTAGGTATGGCACTAGCAGGAAAGCTTGATAATAGCTCATATAGAGTATATACCCTACTAGGAGATGGAGAATTAGAGGAAGGTCAAGTTTGGGAAGCGGCTATGTGTGCAGCTCATTACAAACTAGACAATTTAACAGCCTTTGTAGATTATAATGGACTTCAAATAGATGGAGATATTGATAAGGTTATGAATCCTAATCCTATAGCAGATAAATTTGTAGCATTTGGATGGAACGTGATTTATTTAGAAGATGGTCATGATTTAGTTAAGATAAAAGATGCTATAGAAGCTGGAAAAGGAATAAAAAATAAGCCTACAATGATAGTTTGTAAAACAATTAAAGGAAAAGGTGTATCTTTTATGGAGAATCAAGCAGGTTGGCATGGTTCAGCTCCAAGTAAAGAGCAGTGTGAAATAGCATTAAAAGAGATTGGGGGAGAAGAATAATGAAAAGTGTTGCAACTAGAGAAGCCTATGGAAAAGCATTAGCAAGAATAGGTAAAGAAAATGAAAATATAGTAGTTCTTGATGCAGACTTATCTAAGTCTACTAAAACTGCTGATTTTAAGGCTGTATGCCCAGAAAGATTTATTAATATGGGAATTGCTGAAGGTAATATGATGACTGTGGCAGCAGGAATGGCAGCTTGTGGGAAAATTCCTTTTGCATCTACTTTTGCTATATTTGCAACAGGAAGAGCTTTTGAACAAATAAGAAATTCTATATGTTACCCTAAACTAAATGTAAAGGTATGTGCTACTCATGCTGGCCTAACAGTAGGAGAAGATGGTGCTTCTCACCAATCTGTAGAAGATATTTCATTAATGAGAAGTATACCTAATATGGTAGTAATTAGTCCAAGTGATGGAATTGAGGCTGAAGCAGCAATAGAAGCTATAACAAAATATGAAGGTCCTTGCTATGTTAGACTTGGTAGAAGTGCAGTACCTATAATAAATGATAATGAAGATTATAAGTTTGAAATAGGTAAAGGAATAACTTTAAGAGATGGGAAAGATGCTACTATAGTTGCAACTGGAATTATGGTAGAGGCAGCATTAGAAGCATACAATATTTTGGCTGAAGAAGGGATAAGAGTTAGAGTTATTAATATACATACAATAAAGCCTATAGACGAAGAACTGATAACAAAAGCTGCAAGAGAAACAAATCTTATAGTTACAGCAGAAGAGCATAGTATCATAGGAGGTCTTGGTTCAGCAGTAGCAGAGGTAGTAACTACACATTGTCCAGCTACAGTTTTAAGAGTTGGAATAAAAGATACTTTTGGGGAAAGTGGTAAGCCAGCAGAATTATTAAAAGCTTATGGATTAACTGCAGTAGATATAGTTAAAGCGGTTAAAACTGGAATTAGTATGAAATAAATAATAAAATTAAATAGGGAAGAAATCTAAGGATACTTAGGTTTCTTTTTTTTATAGCCTATGATATAATTTATAAATAATTTGAAAATTCGATTTAGTAAGGAGAGCGTTATAGATGAAACAAGATGTTAAAGGATATATGAATGATGTAATCTTTTGTTTTAAATTGTCTTTAAAATTAGTCATTATACCTGTAGTTTTAGGTATAGTTATTAGTTGCATATATCTATTAATTAAAGGTCAAGCTATGGAACTTTATCGAATACTTAAGGGAATAAGAAATACAGGAATTATATTTTCTTGTGGAGGATTATTTGTATCAGCATTAGCATTTTTACAACCGACAAAGTTATTGAGACCTTTAAGCTATGAGAAAACTTGGAGACAATATCTTCATAAATTTGGTTTAGTAGGAACTATATTCTGCACCTTTGCATTATTAGCAACATATTTCTTAGTATATGATATACTAATTCACAACTTATATGTGTAGTTAAAATACATAAAGAAACATGAGTGGAAAAAAATATATATGTTTCCACTCTTTTTTCGTGGAGAAAAATAATAATTTATTATTTTTTAACTTATGTAGGACTTGCATTTTAAATTTTTATGTTATAATATACACAGATAAAAAGTAAAAAGTCGAGGAGAGTTAATAATTATGATAGATTTTAAAAATGTTACTAAGGTTTATAATAACAATGTACTAGCTTTATCTAATTTAAATGTACATATTGACCAAGGTGAATTTGTTTTCTTAGTAGGCCCAAGTGGAGCAGGAAAATCTACCTTTATAAAGATGTTATTAAAAGAAGTTGATCCAACAGCGGGTTCAGTTATAGTTACAGGATCAGATTTAACAAAGCTAACAAGGAAAGAAGTACCTTATTATAGAAGAAAAATTGGAGTAGTATTTCAAGATTTTAGATTGATACAAAGTTTGAATGTATTTGATAATGTAGCTTTTGCACTAAGAGTTATAGGATCAAGCGAAAAGGATATACAAAAGAAGGTTCCAGCAGTGCTTTCAATGGTAGGATTATCAAAAAAGAGAGATGCTTTACCTACGGAGTTATCAGGTGGAGAACAACAAAGAGTATCTATAGCTAGAGCTATAGTAAATAGTCCATCATTATTAATTGCTGATGAGCCAACAGGTAACTTAGATCCTGAAACTTCATTAGAAATTATGGATATTTTAAGTGATATTAGTAGAGCAGGAACTACCATTGTTATGGCAACCCATGCAAGAGACATAGTTGACTCTATGAAAAAGAGAGTTATAGCTATTGAGAAGGGTGTTATTGCCAGAGATGAGGAAAGGGGGAAATATGGTTATGAAATTTGATTCTTTTAAATATTCATTTAAGGAAGCGCTTAAAAGTATAAAAAGAAATAAAACTTTAAGTATAGCATCTATAGCTACGGTAACAGCTACACTTTTTTTATTAGGAGCTATAACACTAGGAGTCGCTAATGCAGATAAATTAATTACGCAATTGGGATCCATGGTTGAGGTAAAAATTTACTTAAAAGAGGGTATAAGTGATAATAATAAAAATGATATAGAGAATAAAATTAAAGAAGTAGAAGGTATAGATAAGATAACTTTTCAAAGCAAGGAAGATGCTTTGAAGGATGTAAAGGAACAAATGAATGATGAATTAGGTCAGTTAACATCTGGATTTGAGGATAATAATCCATTCCCAGCTTCCTTTACGGTAAATGTTAAAGAGCCACTAGTGGTTGATAAAGTTGTAAGTAGTATTAAAGATATGAATGGTATTGATGAGATAAAAGATGCAAGATCCATAATTGCAAAAATTTCTAAGCTTACAGATTCATTTAAAATAGGCGCTGCAGTAGCATTTGTAGTTTTTATTATGATATCTCTATTCTTGATAGGAAATACCATAAAAATTACAGTGTTTACTAGAAAAAAAGAAATAGGAATAATGAAGTATGTAGGTGCTACTGATTGGTTTATTAGATGGCCGTTTATAATAGAAGGTATGATACTTGGAATATTGGGAGCAGTCATATCGGTAGTAGCACTAGGTTTTATATATGCTATTATAATTAATAATTTAAGTGCTGATACACTATTTGGATTTGATTTAGTAGGTATTTCATATATATTAAAGGTGATTATTTGGGAATTCTTAGGATGTGGAGTTTTCATAGGCGCTATTGGAAGTATAATATCCATGAGAAAATTCTTAAAAGTTTAAATTATAAAGAACAAATAAGACTAAGAATTTATTTCTTAGTCTTATTTGTGTATAATATAATATATTGGTAATAGAAAGGATTAATAAAATAATTTAAATTTCATAGTATTATTATCGGGGATAAAAAGTAATAATAAATATATGAGAATGAGAGGGTGATTTTTATGGATGGTAAAAAAAATAAATGGAAAAGAGTAACGGGTATAGTGGCTCTTTTAATAGTAACAAATTTAATTACTTTAGGATTATCTAACTATATATCTTTTAAGTTACCAGATGGTAAAGTTATAGTTAGTAGAAAAACATATGAAAATATAGTGGACTTTGAAAAGTTATATACTATAAAAGATAAATTAGATAGATATTATTTAGGTGAAATTGATATTAATAAACTTATAGATGGAGCAGCAGCGGGAATGACTGAAGCTGTAGGAGATCCATATACAACATATATGAATGCCGAAGAGTTTAAAGACTTCTATTCCCAAACAGAAGGAAATTATGTCGGACTAGGAATACAGGTAGGAGTTAAGGAAGATAAGATAGTTGTAGTAGCTACCTTTGAAAATTCACCTGCAGAAAAAGTGGGAATACTTTCAGGAGATATAATTGAAAGTGTAAATGGTACAAAGGTTGAAGGCAAGGACTTGGAAAAAGCAGTGAAAACTATGAAAGGTGAAAAAGGAGAAGCTGTAGAACTTACTTTAGCTAGAGAAAAGAAAGGTTCTTTTAATGTTAAAGCTGTAAGAGATGAAATAGAAATGATAACTGTAAAAAAAGAAATGATTGATAGTCAAGTAGGATATATTCAGGTAACTATGTTTGATGAAAACACATCTAGCAATTTTGAAAACGCAATTAAAGATTTAAACTCAAAAGGAATGAAGAGTTTAATAGTAGACCTAAGAGAAAATCCAGGAGGATTATTAGATCAAACTGTGAATATGTGTTCACAATTTATTCCTAAGAATAAGAATATAGTTTATACGGAAGATAAGAATGGAAATAGGAAGGATTATAATTCTGTAGGTGGAATTGCTGAAGGATTACCACTTACTATATTAATAGATGAGGGGAGTGCAAGTGCTTCAGAAATATTTACAGGAGCTATAAAAGACTATAAGTTAGGAACTTTAGTAGGTACTAAGACTTTTGGTAAGGGTGTTGTTCAAACAACTTTTTATAGGGATAGAGATGGATTTAGAGATGGAACTGCATTAAAGGTTACTATATCAAAATACTATACTCCTAATGGGCAGAATATCCATGGTATAGGAATAGAGCCAGATATTTTAGTTGAGTATCCAGAAGAACTAAAAGGAAAATCCTATGATAAATCAGTAGATCCTCAATTTGAAAAGGCTTTGGAAGTGGCAAAAGAAAAGATTAAGTAATAAAATATAGGGTATTATAATAGATATTAGTATTTTTATTATAATAAATACTAATTAAAATAAGTTAACATATAGAAAAATTAATAAAATTAATTTTATAGTTTCAAGTAGATAAATGATGATGTAAAATTAAGTATCTATTATAGTAGATACTTAATTTTACTTATGCACATCTACTCTTTGTTACATAATGAGAAGGAGAAAAATAATGGAACTTTTAAAGTATACTTTGCAGCAGGTGTCCTATGCTATTGTGGAGCCGTCTTATGCGCTTATATTAATAATGATGGCTGTTGTATTCTATATGAAAAATAAAAAAACTACAGTGATGGAAAGATTAATTATGGGTAAAAACTCATCAACGGCTTTTGAACTTACTGTGTCACAAATAGTTATGGGAATATTAGGAGGTGTAGTAGCTAGTTTAATTCTTACATTTTTGGGGATTACTTTTTATGAAACTTCTAATATATTTCTGATATTTATATTATCAGTTGCGTTAATGTTCTTTAGTCCAAAATTAGTTTGTCTTTCATATTCAGGAGCTATTTTGGGACTATTATCAATACTTCTGTATTTTATATCATTAATTATGGAGAATCCAAGTTTAGATGTACTAAAAATGGATATAACTAATTTATTGGTGCTGGTTGCAGTAATGCATATTGTTGAAGGGTTATTAGTAATCTTTGATGGGAAAAGAGGCGCTATACCTGTATTTGGATCAAGAGATAAAAAAATCATAGGTGGATTCGCATATAGAAGACAATGGATATTACCAATGATAATATTATTAATGGTACAGGCTACTAGCGCCAATACAGTCATGGGCGGAAGTGTAAACACTCCAGAGTGGTGGCCAATAATTAATCATAATAAAAACGTGTTGATTTTTGCTACTATGGTAATTGGTGCACTACCGATTTTTGCAGGAGTTAATTATGCTACCATAACATTTACAAAAAGTAAAAAAAATAAGCCAATATTCTCAGGACTATTAATTTTAGGCTATGGGACTGTATTAATTCTATTATCTTTTTTGGGGGATATAAATAAGATTTTAGATGTGATAATTCTTACATTGATGCCTGTATTACATGAATATATGTTATATATTGATCGCTTAGCAGAAAAAAAAGGTAAAATAAAGTATGTGAGTAATGAAGAGGGAGTATGCGTTCTAGATGTAGCCCATAATTCAATAGCTAAAAATATGGGAGTTAAAATGGGAGATTTAATATTAGA
The DNA here is from genome assembly GCF_002414285.1 of Clostridium sp. UBA5119. Classification (NCBI taxonomy): domain Bacteria; kingdom Bacillati; phylum Bacillota; class Clostridia; order Eubacteriales; family Clostridiaceae; genus Clostridium; species Clostridium sp. UBA5119. The sequence goes on from NZ_DHYX01000053.1 coordinate 25,144, forward strand.
AATAAATAATATTAAATTATATAAGGATGAAATTATATTCAATATGTTAGAACGTCTTCCGGATAATATAAATATGAAGGTTAGAAGAGAAAATGGAACTATGGAAGAACTGGAATGTAGAGTACAAAATAATAAAGAAAAATTAGGAATTGTTATAGTTCCTAGGGAGGTTCCTAAACAGGCTACTGTAGCAAAGCCAGGTAATTCTAGTTTTTCAGATATACTAAATAAAATTAAAGAAAAGAAAGATAGTAACGATAAAGATTAATTTTAAAGAAGATGAGGTGATGTATCATGGGTCAGTTTAAGATTCATTCAAAATTTAAGCCAACTGGAGATCAACCTGAAGCAATAGATAGTATAGTTAAAGGAATTTTTGAAGATAAAAAATATCAAACTTTACTTGGAGTAACAGGATCAGGGAAGACATTTACTATGGCAAATATTATTGAGAGAGTTCAAAGACCAACTTTAATTCTTGCTCATAATAAGACCTTAGCAGCTCAATTATGCTCTGAATTTAAAGAGTTTTTTCCGGAAAATGCTGTTGAGTATTTTGTTTCTTACTATGATTACTATCAACCAGAAGCTTATATGGCTCAAACTGACACCTATATAGAAAAGGATGCATCAATAAATGAGGAGATAGAAAAGCTACGACACTCAGCTACTTCAGCCTTGATAGAAAGACGAGATGTTATAGTTGTGGCTTCTGTATCATGCATATATGGGCTAGGAAATCCAGAGGATTATAAAAAGCTTACTGTATCTTTACGAGAAGGTATGATTAAAGATAGAAATAGTGTTATTAGTCAGCTAGTGGATATTCAATATGAAAGAAATGATATAAATTTTGTAAGAGGAACCTTTAGAGTTAGAGGAGACGTGCTAGATATATTTCCAGCATCATCAACTAATAAAGGGATAAAAGTTGAGTTTTTCGGAGATGAAATAGACAGAATCCGTGAGTTTGATGTATTAACAGGCAATATAATTAGTGGAAGAAAGCATGTATCTATATTTCCAGCATCACACTTTGCTACATCAAAGGAAAATTTAGAAAGAGCTATCTCTCAAATTGAATTTGAATTAGAAGAGAGGTTAAGGGAGCTAAAGGATGAGGATAAGTTATTAGAAGCTCAAAGATTAAAACAGCGAACCAATTTTGATATAGAAATGATGAGGGAAGTAGGTTATTGTACTGGAATAGAAAATTATTCTAGAATATTAGATGGAAGAGCAAAAGGAACACCACCACAAACTCTTATTGACTATTTTCCGGATGATTTTCTTTTCTTTATAGATGAAAGTCATGTTACACTACCACAAATTAAGGCTATGTATGGAGGAGACAGATCTAGAAAGACTTCTTTAGTAGAGTATGGATTTAGACTTCCATCAGCCTATGATAATAGACCACTTAGGTTTGAAGAGTTTGAAGACAAATTAAATCAAGTATTATTTGTAAGTGCTACACCTGGAGTTTATGAGAATGAACATTCTGCAAATATAGCAGAGCAAATAATAAGACCAACAGGACTTTTAGATCCTAAAATTATAATAAGACCAGTAAAAGGTCAAATTGATGACTTATATGGTGAGATTAACAGAACTACGGAAAGAGGATTTAGAACCTTAGTTACAACTCTTACAAAGAAGATGGCAGAGGATTTAACTAAGTATTTAAAGGAGTTAGGAGTAAAAACTACTTACTTACATTCTGATATAATTACTATGGAAAGAATGGAAATAATAAGAGATCTTCGAAGAGGAGATTATGATGTGCTAATTGGAATAAATCTTTTAAGAGAAGGGTTAGATATTCCCGAAGTAGCATTAGTTGCTATATTAGATGCAGATAAAGAAGGATTCTTAAGGAGTGAAACATCTTTAATTCAGACTGTAGGTAGGGCTGCAAGAAATTCAGAAAGTAAAGTAATAATGTATGCTGATAATATGACGAATTCTATGGAAAAAACTATAAATGAGACCAATAGAAGAAGATGTATTCAAAAAAAATATAATGATGATCATAATATAGTACCTAAGACTATAATCAAGGAAATAAGAGATGTTATAGAAATTTCTACAGTGGCAGAAGATGAAGCTTCATATATCAGTGAAGCAAGTAGTGATTTACTTTTAGATAAGAAGGAGTTGGCTAAGCATATTACTAAACTAGAAAAAGAGATGAAAGAAGCAGCTAAGGACTTACAATTTGAAAGAGCAGCGATTTTAAGAGATGAGATAGAACGTATGAAGAGAGAATTTAATTTGTAAAGGAGAAATTTATGAGAAATAGTATTTATATAAAAGGTGCAAAAGTACATAACCTTAAAAATGTAGACCTAGAAATACCAAGAGATAAATTTGTTGTTTTTACTGGACTTTCAGGTTCAGGAAAATCTTCTTTAGCTTTTGATACTCTTTATGCAGAAGGACAAAGAAGATATGTAGAGTCTCTTTCAGCTTATGCGAGACAGTTTTTAGGCCAAATGAATAAACCGGATGTAGAGTATATCGAAGGATTATCACCAGCTATATCTATTGACCAAAAAACTACAAGTAAAAATCCAAGATCTACAGTAGGAACAGTAACTGAAATTTATGATTATTTAAGACTTCTTTATGCAAAGATAGGTGTACCCCATTGTCCGAAATGTGGCAAGGAGATTACCCAGCAGACTGTAGATCAAATGGTAGATCAGGCAATGGCTCTGCCAGCTAGAACTAAGGTCCAAATCTTAGCACCTGTAGTTACAGGAAAAAAAGGAGAACATGTAAAGATCCTTGAGAACATTAAAAAAAATGGATATGTTAGAGCTAGAATTGATGGTGTCCTGATAGATTTAGAAGATGAAGATATCAAACTAGAGAAGAATAAAAAGCATACCATTGAAATAGTAATAGATAGAGTAGTTATTAAAGATGGAATTGAATCAAGAATTACAGACTCTTTAGAGTCAGCATTAAAAATAGGTGAAGGTATAGCTATTTTAAATGTTATTCATGGAGAAGATATACTTTTAAGTGAAAAATTTTCATGTATAAGTTGTGGAATAAGTATTGGTGAAATTGAGCCTAGAATGTTTTCCTTCAATTCTCCCTTTGGAAAGTGTGATGAGTGTGATGGACTAGGGACTTTAATGGAGATAGATGAGGATTTGGTAATTCCTGATAAAAGCAAATCCATATTAGGTGGAGGAATTTTAACTTTAGGTGAAGGGAGTCTAAAGGAAGATTCATGGACTCGTGCCATATTAGAATCTCTCGCTAAAAAAAGAGGTTTTACTTTAGATACTCCTATAGAAGAACTATCAGAAGAGAATTTAAATTCTGTTTTATATGGAACGAATGGAGAAAAATTACGAATAGAGTATACTAAGGAATTTAAAACTGGTATATATAATTATGCTTATGAAGGTATAATAAATAATTTAAAAAGAAGATATATGGAAACTAACTCAGATTACATAAAGAGGGAAGTAGAAGAGTATATGAGTGATAATCCTTGTCCTAAGTGTAAGGGAAGAAGATTATCTAAAGAAGCTTTATCTGTTACTGTAGGTGGTAAAAATATAAGTGAATTTTGTACTATGTCTATTATAGAAGAACTTGATTTTGTAGACACATTAAAATTATCTAAAAAGGATGAAATTGTAGCAGAACAAGTATTAAAGGAAGTTAAGAGTAGACTTAGCTTTTTAAAGGATGTAGGACTTAGTTATCTTAATTTAAGTAGAGCATCAGGTACTTTATCAGGAGGAGAAGCGCAAAGAATTAGATTGGCAACTCAAATTGGTTCTAGTTTGATGGGAGTTTTATATATTTTAGATGAGCCAAGTATTGGATTGCATCAAAGAGATAATGATAAATTAATAAAGACTTTAAAGCATCTTAGAGACATAGGAAATACTTTAATTGTAGTTGAGCATGACGAAGATACTATGCGAGAAGCAGATTACTTAGTAGATATAGGTCCAGGAGCAGGAGAGCATGGAGGAAAAATAGTAGCTGCAGGTACAGTAAAACATGTAATGAAGTGTAAAGAGTCCATTACAGGGGAATATTTAAGTGGGCATAGAACTATAGATGTGCCGAAAAAATATAGAATTATGGATAAAAATAGAGTTATAAAAGTTAAAGGTGCAAAGGAAAACAATCTAAAAAATGTAAGTGTTGAATTTCCATTAGGATTATTTACATCTGTAACAGGAGTTTCAGGGTCAGGGAAAAGTACTTTAGTTAATCAGGTTTTATATAAGGGGTTAAATAGAAAATTAAATGGTTCTAAGAAACTACCAGGAAAACATGAGGAAATTATAGGTGCTGACCAGATTGATAAGATTATAAATATAGATCAAAGTCCAATAGGAAGAACACCGAGAAGTAACCCTGCTACATATACAGGAGTGTTTGATTTAATAAGAGAACTTTTTACTATGGTTCCAGAGGCTAAAAGTAGAGGATATAAACAAGGTAGATTCAGTTTTAATGTTAAAGGTGGAAGATGCGAAGCTTGCAAAGGTGATGGAATTATAAAGATAGAAATGCAATTTTTATCTGATGTCTATGTTGAATGTGAAGTGTGTAAAGGAAAGAGATACAATAGGGAAACATTAGAGGTAAAATACAAAGGAAAAACCATTGCAGATGTTTTAAATATGACTGTAGAAGAAGGGTTAGCTTTCTTTGAAAATATACCTCGTATAAGTAGTAAACTTAAAACTCTTATGGATGTTGGATTATCTTATATAAGATTAGGTCAACCATCAACCACATTATCAGGCGGAGAGGCACAGAGAATAAAGCTTGCCTATGAATTATCTAAAAGAAGTACAGGCAAGACTTTATATATCTTAGATGAACCCACTACTGGATTACACATTGATGATGTTAGTAAACTTATAAAAATTCTCCAAAGACTTGTAGAAGGAGGGAATACAGTAATAGTGATTGAACATAATTTAGATGTAATAAAATGTTCAGATTATATTATAGATTTAGGACCAGAAGGTGGAGATCAGGGAGGAACTATTATAGTTAAAGGAAATCCTAAGGATGTAATTAAATGTTCTAAATCATATACAGGACAGTACCTAAAAAAGATGATATAATTACTTATAACTAGCATCATAATTTATAATGATGCTAGTTATGTTATATATATATAAAGGAGTTTTGCTTATGAATATTTTAAAATTTGCATTAAATTTAGGAATAATAGCTATAGTTTATTTTATTATAATCTACGCTTTAAAAATAATGTATACAGATACTAAATCAGTGGGTAAAAGAAGGAATAGAACTAGAAAGGCTACTTCTGGGCTAGAAATAATGGTAGCTGGAGAAAATACAAATCTAAAAAATGGAGGAATACTACCAATAGTAGATAACTTAACTATGGGAAGAAAAAGTGATAATACAGTAATCTTAGATGATAAATATGTTTCTTCTCATCATGTTAAAATTTTCAGAAGAAATAATGAGTATGTGTTGGAAGATTTGGAGAGTACTAACGGAACTAAGGTTAATGATATTAGAATAAAGAATTCCCTTATATTAAAGTCAGGGGATATAATAAAGGTGGGAACTGCTACCTTTAAATTTATGTAGTTATTAGGAGGCAAGTATGAAGGGTATAAAACAAGAAAAAAGAGTGCTTAGATTTACTTATTTGCTTGTAATGGCACTGTTTTTTAATGTAGCAATTCTAACTCCAACTATTGATAAGGGTGCAATATTTATAGGAGCAATAATATGTGGTTTATTATGTTATTCCCACTTTGTAATAAGAAGATTTTATCCAGATGGGGATAAATTTATATTGTTATTTTCAAATATTCTTGCTGTTATAGGGATTGCTATGATATATAGGTTGGATTTACCCATATCAGGAGGTAGTTATATAGCGGAAGGTACTAGAAGTTTTTTAACAGCTAAGCAAATTATATTTTTTGCTTTAGGTATGACTATGTTTATATTAGTAGTTGTAATACTTCCAGATTTAAAAAGATTTAGTAAGTACAAATATTTATATCTAATAGTAACATTATTATTTATGTCCATGGGTACCTTTTTTGGAAAGGAACAGTTTGGAGCTAAAAACTGGGTAAATTTATTTGGGTTTGGTTTTCAACCTTCTGAGTTTGGGAAAATTGCCTTAGTAGCTTACCTTGCTTCAGCATTAAAGGACTATGAAAAGCCTTCGAAGTTTTGGATTAAGATAGGAAGGGCAATTGGATTTAGGAAAGAAAGATCATATAAATATATAAGTTTAATGGAGCCTGCTATAGTAATGATGATATCATTACTATTTATGTTAGCTCAAACAGACTTGGGTTCAGCGCTAATTTTCTTTGCCATAGCACTTACTATGCTTTATATTGCTACATCAAATAAAAAGTATGTAATAATAGCATTACTGTTATTTGTAGTTGGTGGTGTCATAGGATATTACTTATTTTATCATGTTCAAATAAGGGTTATGATATGGCGAGACCCATGGAAATATGGATATAATGAAGGACATCAGCTTGTTCAATCCCTTATAGCTATAGCAAATGGAGGATTCTTTGGGGTAGGACTTGGAAATGGGTATCCAGGATATATTCCAGTAGTGGAATCTGACTTTATATTTGCAGCTATTTGTGAAGAGCTAGGGTTACTTATTGGGTTTGCAGTTATAATTTTAAACTTTCTACTATTCTATAGATGTATAAGGGCTGCACTTTACATAAAGGATAGATTCTCAAGGCTATTAGCCGTTGGATATAGTACTATGATGGTATCCCAAACTCTAGTAATTATTGGTGGTGTAACTGGGGCTATTCCTCTTACAGGAATAACTTTACCTTTTGTTAGTTATGGAGGAAGTTCTATGCTGATAAGTTATCTTTCATTAGGTATAATACAAAAAATATCAGAGGAGAGTAGTAATTATGAATAATCTACAAAAGAACATAAAAAATGTAATGATTGTATTTCTGTTATTATTTATTGCTCTAATCTCTTATATAAGTTATAGTACATTATTTAAAAATCAAATAGCTTTGGATAGTGTTTATAATAAAAGAAATCAGGCGGAGAAAAATAGAGTTCTTAGAGGAACTATTTATGACAGAGATATGAATCCTTTAACTACAGGTGAAAAAACAGGGGAGTTTTCTCAAACAAGAAAGTATGTTGGAGGAGTAGCTTTTTCTCATGTGGTTGGTTATAATGATGCTAAGTATGGGGCTAGTGGAATTGAAAAGAAGTTTGATAAAGAACTTTCAGGACAATCAGTGAATTCCATAAAGGATATATTTTCCAATAAAAAGGATGAGAATAAAATTGGAAATCATGTAGTGACTACCTTAAATTCTAAGTTACAACAAAGAGCCTTTGAGATTTTAGGCAATAGAAAGGGATCAATAGTAGCATTAAATCCTAAGACGGGAGAGGTTCTTGCTATGGTGTCAAAACCAGGTTTTGATGCAAATACAATACAAGAAAACTTTGAAAAACTGTCACAACAAGAGGATACACCTTTCTTGAACAGAGCTGTTTCAGGTCTTTACCCACCAGGCTCAACCTTTAAAGTTATTACAGCCATAAGTGCTTTGGATAATATGTCAGATATAACCAATAGAATCTTTAATGATGAGGGGAAAATTAGTTTTAATGAAAGTGAATACCTAGAAAACTACAAAGGGTATGCTTATGGAAGCATTGGACTTAGAACAGCTTTTTTAAAGTCTAGTAATGTGGTATTTGGTACCTTAGCTATGGAACTTGGAAATGATAATTTAAAGGCAACATCAGAAAAGTTCTTATTTAATAAAGATATTCCATCAGAAACTCTTACCATTGATAATAGTATTTTCCCCAAATATAAAAGTGATGAGGTTGGTAATATAGCTCAAAGTGGTATAGGACAAAGTGGAGTACTAGCAAGTCCAATAGAAATGGCACTAGTAGCTAGTACTATAGCTAATAATGGTGTAATGATGGAACCTAATGTAGTAAAGGAAATCATAAGTCCGGAAGGGAAAGTAGTTAAAAGCTATGAACAAAAGGAAGCAGCTACAGTTACAACTCCTGAAAATGCAGCATTGCTAAAGGAATATATGAAAGCTGTAGTCAATGAGGGAACTGGTCAGGCAGCAAAGTTATGGAACATTGAAGTATCAGGAAAGACTGGAACTGCAGACCATGACTCTGGAGATAAGGAGCCACACACTTGGTTTATAGGTTTTGCAGGTTATGATGACCCAGAAATAGCCTTTGCTATAATTGCAGAAGAAGGTGGAAATGATAGCTTTAATGCCAGCGCTATGGCAAAGGAGCTTATGAAATCTTATTTTAATACAAATTAATATTAGAACTTTTGAAATATAATTATATAATATACTTTATGAGTATTTATCATTGCATTAAAAGTGAAGCTCAATAAGTATTATACTAAAGATGAAACAACTTTTGGATGAGAAGTGAGGTGATTTAATGTTTGATTTTGAGTATCATCTAAAAAATCTTCCAGACAATCCTGGAGTTTATTTAATGAGAAATTCTTTGAGAGAAGTAATATATGTAGGAAAAGCAAAAAATCTTAAAAATAGAGTAAGACAATACTTTCAGAATTCTAAAAATCATAGTGAAAAAGTTAGAGCTATGGTTAAGAATATAAGTGAATTTGAGTATATAGTTACAGATTCTGAAGTAGAAGCTTTAATACTAGAATGTAATTTAATAAAAAAGTATAGTCCTAAATATAATATTTTGCTAAAAGATGATAAGTATTTTCCTTTTATTAAAATTACTAATGAAGAATTTCCAAGGGTATTAGTTACAAGAAATTATGGAAATGATTCATCTAAATATTTTGGACCATATACGGATGGAAGTGCAGTATATACTATAAATGAACTTATAAAGAAGGTATTTCATCTTAGAACATGTAGAAGAGTTATAAAGGAAAATGGTCCTAAAACAAGGGTTTGTCTTAACTATCATATAAAATTATGTAGTGGGCCATGTGAAGGATTAATTTCTAAAGAGGAATATAAAAAGATTATCAATGATGTGGTGGATTTACTTACAGGTAAGGATACAAAAATTACCAGTAATATTAAGACTGAAATGGAAGAAGCAGCAGAAAATTTAGATTTTGAAAGAGCAGCTTCTTTAAGAGATAAGTTGATAGCTATAGATAAAATAAATGAAAAGCAAAAGATTATTAGTAATAATTTTGAAAATGAAGATTTTATAGGTATTTCTCAAGATGAAAAAGATAGTTGTATTCAGATATTCTTTTTAAGAGATGGCAAAATCGTTGGAAGAGAAGATTTTATTTTAGACAATACAGGAGGAGAAGAGCCTGCCTATGTCATAGAGGAATTTATTAAAAACTTTTATGGTGGAACCGCTTTTATACCTAAGACTGTATATGTAAGTCATTGTGATGAAATTGATATCTTAGAGCAATGGTTATCTATAAAGAAGGAATATAGAGTCACTATAAAGGTTCCACATAAAGGAGAAAAGAGAAAGACACTTGATATGGTAGAAAAAAACGCTAGCCATGCTCTCGAAATGTTTAAGATTAAACATAAAGTAGACAAGGAACTTAATAATGTGGCACTTTCTGAAATTCAAGAGGCTCTTGGGATTGAAGATATGCCTAGTAGAATTGAAGCCTATGATATATCTAATATCATGGGAATGGATTCTGTAGGAACCATGGTAGTATTTCAAGATGGAGTAGCTAAAAATAGTGATTATAGAAGATTTAAAATTAAAACTGTAGAAGGTGCAGACGATTATGGCTCTATGCGAGAGATATTAACAAGGAGATTTACCCATGGATTAGAAGAAGTAAGGAAGATAAATAATAATGGTATGGACTTTAAGTCGGGTAAGTTTTCTATTTTTCCTGACTTGATTATGATGGATGGTGGAAAAGGACAAATTAATATAGCACTTCAAGTATTGGAGGAATTAAATATTACTATACCTGTATGTGGTATGGTAAAGGACGATAAGCATAGAACAAGAGGACTTATTTATAAAAATAAAGAAATTCTATTAAAGCCCTCTTCCAAGGCTATGCTTTTAATAACTAGAATTCAGGATGAAGTTCATAGATTTGCTATTACATATCATAGAACTTTAAGAGATAAACGTACTTTATATTCTATATTAGATGAAATACCTAAAATAGGAGAAAAAAGAAGGCGTGAACTTCTAAAGAAATTTGGTAGTATTGAAAATATAAAAAAGGCTACCTATGAAGAGTTAATTGCTACACCTTCTATGGATGGGAAAGCTACTGAAAGTATAATTAATTATTTTAAGAAAAATAGTTAATAACCATATGTCAGCATAAAAATATTGAATTAGAGTGTGTATACTATTAATAGAATAGTATACTTAAAATGAAAGAAATATGTAATAACTGTTGATATATATAACGTAAGTATTTTATACTTAATATATAATAATATAGTAAGAGGTATACAATGAAATTAAAGGATAGTTTTATAAGAAGTGTTTTAGATGTAGCAGGGAATGAAAATGTAAAAATAGATGAACTAATGAAGAATCATACTTCTTTTAAGGTAGGTGGACCCGCTGACCTATTAGTTTATCCTTCTAATTATGAAATGGTTAAAGACTTAATTAACATATGCAAGGAAAATAAGGTGGATTATTTCATATTAGGAAATGGATCTAATCTCATAATAAGAGATGGAGGAATAAGAGGAGTAGTTATAAAACTAGGACACATAAATAAAATAGTAGTAGATGAAAATTTAATATCTGCACAATGTGGAGCTAAGTTATATTCAGTTGCAGATCAGGCTTTAAAGAATAGTTTATCAGGGTTAGAATTTGCGTCTGGTATACCAGGATCTATTGGAGGTGCTACTGCAATGAATGCAGGTGCCTATGACGGAGAAATGGCAAAAGTAATTGAAAGTTCGTTAGTAATTGACAATGAGGGTAACATTAGAGAATTGAGTAAAGAGGAACTAGAATTTGGATATAGAAATAGTGTAATTTTAAAGTATGGCTATATAGTTCTGGAAACAAGAATGAGATTGTCTCATGGAGATAAAGCTTTGATCAAGGAAAGAATGGGTGATCTAGCAGAAAGAAGAAAAAGTAAGCAACCCTTAGAATATGCATCAGCAGGAAGTACATTTAAAAGACCCGAGGGATATTTTGCAGGTAAGCTTATTCAAGATTCAGGATTAAAGGGTACTAGCGTTGGGGACGCACAGGTATCTGAAAAACATTCAGGATTTATCATAAATAGAGGCAATGCAACGTCAAAGGATATTTTAGATCTTATTGAAGTTGTAAAAGCTAAAGTTTATGAAAAATTTAAGGTTGAATTACACACTGAAGTTAGAATTATAGGTGAAGATAGTTTAACCTAATATAAAAAATAGGGAGATGGGGATATGATTTCAAAAAAAATGGTCGATTATGTTAAAGGTAGTTCATTAATCAGAGCTATGTTTGAAGAAGGTAAAAGACTCGCATCAATTTATGGTGCAGAAAATGTTTATGATTTCAGTTTAGGAAATCCAAATCTTGAACCGCCAAGCACTGTAAAGGAGGCAATTGTAGATATTTTAAATAATGAACCTAATACTATGGTTCATGGTTACATGAGCAACTCAGGTTATGAGGATGTTAGAGAAACTATTGCCAACTCAATTAACAAGAAATTTAATACAAGTTTTACAGAAAAGAATATAGTTATGACTGTAGGTGCAGCAGGTGGTTTAAACGTGATTTTTAAAACTCTTTTAAATCCAGAAGATGAAGTAGTAGTATTTGCACCATATTTTGGTGAATATAGAAGTTATGCAGCTAACTATGATGGAAGGCTTGTAGTAGTATCACCAAACACTATAGATTTTCAACCTAATTTAGATGAGTTTAAAAGTAAAATTACGGATAAGACTAAAGCTGTTATAATTAACTCTCCAAACAATCCTACAGGCGTTGTTTATTCAGAAGAGACTATTATAAAACTTACTAATATCTTAAAAGAAAAACAAAAGGAATTAGGAACTGACATATATTTAATATCAGATGAGCCTTATAGAGAACTTGTATACGATAACATTCAAGTGCCATATTTAACAAAGTATTATGATAATACAATTGTTGGATATTCCTATAGCAAATCTCTTTCATTACCAGGAGAAAGAATTGGATATTTAGTTATACCAAATGAAGTATCCGATTTTGAAAATGTTGTATCTGCTGCTAATGTAGCTACTCGTATTTTAGGATATGTAAATGCACCATCACTTTTCCAAAGAGTGATAGCTAGATGTTTAGATGATAAAGTAAATATTGATTTTTATAATAAAAATCGAGAACTACTTTATAGTGAACTTACTTCTTATGGATACAATTGTATAAAACCAGAAGGTGCTTTCTATTTATTTGTTAAATCACCTATAGAGAACGATATTGAATTCTGTAATATGGCAAAAAAATATAATATTTTAATAGTTCCTGGAACTTCTTTTGCTTGTCCAGGATATATTAGAATTGCTTATTGTGTAGCCTATAGTACTATAGAAAATGCCTTACCTGGATTTAAATCATTAATTGAGTCTATAAAATAAATATTTTAATTTAAAATAATATTATTAATTTTAAAATTTTATGTGAGAGATATAGGATAAATAAATATTTATCCTATATCTTTTTTAGTAATATAAATTACTATATGATATAATTAATGTGTATAATATATAGATATTAGTGTTAATTTTTATTAAAATTATTAATTTAAAAGATGTATAATTTTAAAATAAAATAAGATTAAATTTACAAGTTTTACTGGAATTAAATATGCAAAAGAGGTGTGATAGAATGAAATTTTTGATAGTTACAGGTATGTCAGGAGCAGGTAAGACACAAGCAATAAGATCTCTTGAGGATTTAGGGTTTTACTGTGTAGATAATTTACCACCAACCCTTATAATAAAGTTTGCTGAAGTGTGCTTCAAAACTGAAGGTAAAATAGATAAAATTGCCATAGTAGTAGATATTAGAGGAAGAACATTTTTTGATGACTTATTAGGTAGTTTGTCAACTCTTGATAAGGAAGGTTACCTATATGAAGTATTATACCTTGAAGCTACAGATGAAACCTTAGTTAAAAGATATAAAGAATCAAGAAGAAAACATCCTCTTGCACCGGATGGAAGGATTATTAATGGTATAAGTATAGAAAAGAAAAAACTAAAAGGAATAAGGGAAAGGGCTAGTAAAATAATAAACACATCAAAACTAACTAATAAAGAGCTTAATGAAGAAATAACTATGGCCTATGGAGATGAAGGTCAAATTGAAAGTCCTTTACTCATTAATGTAATATCCTTTGGATTTAAATATGGAATACCTTTAGATGCGGATTTAGTTATGGATGTAAGATTTATTCCTAATCCATATTATATTGCTGATCTAAAGCCTTTTAGCGGACTAGATAAGCCGGTAAAAGATTATGTATTATCTAAAGTTGAAACACAGCAATTTGTAGAAAAATTTATAGATATGCTTAAATTTTTAATTCCTAATTATAAAATAGAAGGAAAAAGACAGTTGATTGTTGCTATTGGTTGTACAGGAGGTAGACATCGTTCTGTAGCTATTGCAAATAAAGTATATGAGACTTTAAATCATAATGGTAATAGTGTAACTATAGATCATAGAGATATAAATGAGGATGTAAGTAGAGGAGCTGGAAAGCGATGAAGCTTAAGGACGGGTTAATGCCTGGTGTGGGAATTAAGAGGTGGATATGTCAAATTATTTTAGGTGTATTTTTAATTTCCTACTCTATAATTGAGCTTATAAGAAGATGGGGTGAAGGTATTTCTATTAAAATATTTTTAGTAGCAATACTAGTTTTAGGGTGTGTATTGACCTATATAAGTTTAGAGAAGTATACTAAAAAAGTAATAGATATAATAAAGTTTGAAGCGTTGAATTTTTCTATGGGAAAGAAAAATTTTGACGATGATTTTTTTAAAAATAGTATATTAGTAAAGGGTCCTAAGGTGGTAGTTATTGGAGGTGGAACAGGGCTATCCAATATGCTTAGCGGACTAAAAAGATATACTACTAATATAACTGCAGTAGTTACAGTGGCTGATGATGGAGGTGGTTCTGGGGTACTGAGGCAAGATTTAGGAATGTTACCACCAGGAGATATTCGTAACTGCATAATAGCTTTAGCAGATACTGAACCTTTGATGGAACAGCTCTTTAGGTATAGATTTAAGGATGGTTCTTTAGAGAATCAAAGTTTTGGTAATTTATTTTTAGCAGCTATGAATGGGATTTCCGATAATTTTTTAGAGGCTATTAAAAAAACCAGTGAGGTTTTAGCAGTAACTGGAAAAGTACTGCCTGTTACTCTAGAAAATGTGCAATTATATGCAAAACTAAAAAATGGAGACATAATAAAAGGGGAATCCTCAATACCTACTGAGAGTTTAAATAGAAAATCACCTATAGATAGAGTATTTATAGAGCCTAAAGATGCTAATGGAGTTCAAGAGGCCGTTGATGCTATAAGAGATGCTGATGCAGTTATATTAGGTCCAGGAAGTGTATATACTAGTATAATCCCTAATCTAATGGTAGGTGATATAAGAGAGGCTGTAAAGGCCACTAAAGCATTAAAGATTTATGTATCAAATATAATGACTCAACCAGGTGAGAGTGATAACTTTAGTGTTCAAGATCATATAAGAGCTATAATGAAACACTGCCAAGGTATGCCTATTGATTATGCTATTGTAAATAAAGGGCTCTCAAAGGAAGAAGAAAATATAAAAGAAAGATACTTACAAAAAGGCTCAACCTTTGTTCAACTTGACCATGGTGACAAAGATAAGCTAAATGTAAAGTATATAGAGTTTGATATGATAAAGATTAAAAAAGAACTCATAAGACATGATGAGGATAAACTTGCTAAAATACTTATAGAAACTATATTAAAGAAAAAAATGATTAATGATGAGAAAAGAATTTTTGAATATATATATTTATCACAGAGATTAAGAAGAGAAAAAAAGGATAGGGAGTAGAGAAATGTCATTTTCACTAAAGGTAAAAAATGAAGTATGTAGAAATTGTGAATTATCTAAAGATGAAATAGCTGCCCAATTATCAGCTATAATGAAGTCAAGTGGAACCTTGGGTTTTGGATTTAACAGATCTATTACCTTTAAGATAGTAACTGAAAATCCAGCTATAGCAAGATGGATTTTTAAAAATTTAAAAGATTTCTATGATATTCACACTAAATTATTGGTAAAGAAAAGCAATTCGTTAAAGAAAAATAATATATATATGGTTTTAATACCAGAAGAAGTAGATGTAAAGGGACTCCTTCAAGAATTGGGAATAATAGAAAAGGATGGTTTATTTAATATACACTACGGAGTACCTGTTGAAGTTATAAAAAATGAAAATTGTA
The DNA here is from genome assembly GCF_002414285.1 of Clostridium sp. UBA5119. NCBI lineage: Bacteria > Bacillati > Bacillota > Clostridia > Eubacteriales > Clostridiaceae > Clostridium > Clostridium sp. UBA5119. The sequence continues at coordinate 40,646 of NZ_DHYX01000053.1, forward strand.
AAAGAGCATATATAAAGGGAGCTTTTTTAGGGGGAGGAAGTATTAGCAACCCAGAGAAAACTTACCATTTGGAATTTGTAACTCATGATCAAGATTATGCCAATGAACTTAGTGATCTTATTAACAGTTATAAGCTTAATTCTAAAGTAATACAAAGGAAAAATAGTTTTGTAATATATTTAAAAGAGGGAGAGCAAATAGTAGATCTTTTGAATATAATAGGTGCACATAATGCATTACTAGAGCTTGAAAATATAAGAATCATGAAGGAAATGAGAAACAATGTAAATAGAATTGTTAACTGTGAAACTGCAAATCTTAGTAAAACTGTTAATGCAGCTGTAAGACAGGTGGAAAGTATAAAGCTTATTGAAAGTGAAATTGGACTTGATAGATTACCTAAAAATTTAAAGGAAGTAGCTAAATTGAGGCTTGCATTCCCAGATGAATCCTTAAAGGAGTTAGGAGCTATGTTAAATCCACCTGTAGGAAAATCAGGAGTAAATCATCGTCTTAGACGAATTGAAAAAATAGCTGATGAGCTTAGAAAAGAGGGTAGATAGGCATGTCAAAACATGAGGAAATAATTAAATATATTCTATCCTTAGATATAAATACTAAGATATCTGTTAGAGGAATTAGTAGTAAATTAGGTGTCAGTGAAGGAACGGCATATAGAGCAATAAAGGAGTGTGAATCTATAGGAATTGTCAATACAATTCCTAGGGTTGGCACAGTAAGAGTAGAAAAGTTAGAAAAAAAGAATATTGACAAGATATCCTTTAAGGAAATTGTAAACATGGTAGATGGAACCTTAATTGGTGGCAAGGGCGGAGAGAATAATTTTCTTGAAAGATTTATAATAGGAGCCATGGAAGTTGAAACCATTAAGAGATACATAAGCCCAGGTTCATTACTTATAGTAGGAAATAGAGAAAAAGCTCAAAGACTAGCACTTGAAAACCAATGTGCTGTGCTTATCACTGGGGGCTTTCAATGTAGTGATGAAATAAAGACTTTAGCAGATAAAACAAATTTGCCTGTAATATCCTGTAGCTATGATACCTTTACTGTTGCAAGCATGATAAATAAGGCTATATATGAAAATAATGTTAAAAAAGAAATTGTATTAGTAGAAGATGTTATGGATAAAAATCCAGAATACTTAAATGTATGGGACAAGATTAAAAGATTAAGAGAATTATCAGAGAAAACCAGGCATGAAAGATTTCCAGTTTTAGATGAGGAATCTAGAGTTATAGGTCTTGTAAGTATAACTCAAATAAACAATCATGATGACAATGAGATCATAAATAGCATTATGACAAAGAATCCTATTGTATTAAACCCTACAAGCACAGTTGCCTATGCAGCACATATCATGGCTTGGGATGGAATTCAAATATGCCCAGTGGTATATAAAAAGAAATTAATAGGTATAATTTCCAGAGGAGATGTAATAAAGGCATTACAAATAGTTACAAGACAGCCTCATGTAGGTCATACTATGGATGATTTAATTTTAAAGAATTTTGAATTTGAGTCTAGTAAAAATAAGATGCATTTCTGGGGAGAAATTGTACCTGAAATGCTTGACTCTATAGGTACTGCATCATGGAATGCATTAAATATGCTTTTATCAACTATGGGAACTATGGTGTTAAGACAAAATGGTATTACAAATGTAGCTATAGATAGTTTCACATCTTATTTTACTAAGCCAGTTCAAATGGGTAGAATAATTGATGTATATTCTGAAGTAATAGATAGAGGAAGATATTATTCAAAGGTAGAAGTAACAATGTATAATCAAAATAAAGAGATTATGGCAAAGGCTATGCTATCAGCTAAGGTACTAAAAAATAATTAAATAAAATAGGTTAATGTATAGGGGGGAAAAAGTTGTTTACACATGTGGTTTTATTTAAGTTAAAAGAAAATACAAGGGAAAACGTAAAGTTTGTAGCAAATACTCTTAAAGCTAAGGAAGGAAAAATACCTGAGCTTAAGGAGATAGAAGTAGGAATAGATGAGCTTCATACGGATAGATCTTTTGATGTATGTCTTATAACTAGATTTGATTCTGTAGATGACATGAATGAATATCAGATACATCCATATCATGTTAATGAAGTTTTAGGTAAAATTAAGCCTTATATTGAGGTTTCTAAAGTGGCTGACTATATTAAATAAAGTGTTATTTTAAAGATAAAAAGAACTCTGTTTATCATGGAATGTCTCAAAATCATTAATTTTTAGATCAGTTTTATAGATAAATTACTGGGGCTAAAAAGATTAATTATATAAGACATTCCATTTTTGAGAATGTTGCAAAACATATGTGTGTATAATTACTTAATAGTTTATAATTTAAGTAAAGAGGTGTTTTAATGAAGGGGAAAATTAGAAACATTATAAGTATACTTTTAATTTTAGTGGGGGTTGGATTATTACTGTTTGCTTTTAGAGGAAAGTGGGAAACAAAAAAAGTTCAAGATCAGCTTTATGACAAATTTGTATCAGAAGAAAAGCAAGAAATTAATCATGAAAAAAATAAGAAAAGTAAGGAAGAAAAACTTCCTTATATAGATATGGTAAATCCAATTGCAGTTTTAGAAATACCAAAAATGAATTTGAAAGTAGTAGTAGCAGAAGGCGCTGAGGATGAAATTATAAAATATGCAGTAGGACATTTTAAGGATACTGCTATGCCGGGGGAAATGGGTAACTTTGCACTAGCAGGACATAGAAACTATGATACAGGAGAATTTTTTCTAAGACTAAACAAATTAGAAGTTAATGATGATATAATAGTATCTACTCATGATAAGACCTTTACTTATAAAGTTACAGAGAGCTTTACAGTTGCTCCAGAAGACACCTATGTTTTAGATAAAAGTGAGGATGCAACAATAACCCTTGTAACATGTACTTATGATGGTAAGGACAGATTAATAGTAAGAGGTAAGTTAGAAAGATAATATAAAAATAAGTATTTTAAAAGAAATTAGTTTTGTTACCAAGGATGCAGGGGGTGAAAATATGAAGGATTTTGTACATCTGCATGTGCATACAGAGTATAGTCTCTTAGATGGTTCAGGGAAAATATCTAAACTTATTAAAAGAACTAAGGAATTAGGTATGAAAGCTATTGCTATTACTGATCATGGAACTATGTACGGTGCAGTAGATTTTTATAAAGAAGCTATAGAAAATGGGATAAAACCCATAATTGGATGTGAAATATATGTGGCAGGAAAATCAATGTACATTAAAGAACCTCAAAAAGACAATGATACCTATCACTTAGTTTTGTTAGCTAAAAATCAGGTAGGTTATGAAAATCTAATGAAAATAGTATCTACTGCTTCTATAGAGGGGTTTTATTATAAACCAAGAGTAGACTATGAATTTTTAAAGGAAAATTGTGAAGGATTAATTGCTACTAGTGCTTGCTTAGGTGGTGAGGTTCAAAAAAATTTACTTAGAGATAATAAAGAAAAGGCCAAGGAAGTTGCTTTAAAATATAAGGAAATATTTAAAGATGATTTTTATTTAGAATTACAATACCATGGAATTTCACAGCAGTTACAAGTGAATGAAATGTTATTAGAGTTGTCTAAGGAATGTGATATACCATTAGTATGTACTAACGATACTCACTATATAAATGAAGAAGATAGTAAATCACACGATGTATTACTTTGTATTCAAACAGGTAAAACAGTAGAAGATAAAACTAGGATGAGATATCCTTCAAATCAGTTTTATCTTAAGTCACCTGAAGAAATGTATGAAACTTTTTCTTATATACCAGAAGCTATGGAAAACACGCTAAAGATAGCAGAAAAATGTAATTTCGATTATAAATTTCATGAATCTAAGTTACCTAAATTTCCTTTGCCTGAGGGAGTAAATCCCTTTGAATATCTTAGGGAAAATTGCTATAAGGGACTTATTGAAAGATATAAAGTATTCTCAGCTTTAAATGGAGTATTGGATGAAGAAAAAGTAAATGCAATAAGAGGAGAAAATGAAGAAGGAAAACTTCTGTGCGATAGATTAGATTATGAGTTAGGAATAATCAAGAAAATGGGATATGTTGATTATTTTCTAATTGTTTGGGATTTTATAAAATATGCCAATGAAAATGGAATTCCTACAGGACCGGGAAGAGGTTCAGCAGCAGGAGCTATAGTTGCTTATACTTTGGGAATAACCAAAATAGATCCAATAAAGTATGCTTTGCTTTTTGAGAGATTTCTTAATCCAGAAAGGGTAAGTATGCCTGATATTGACTCAGACTTTTGCTATGAAGGGCGTCAAAGGGTAATTGATTATGTTGTTGATAAGTATGGAGAAAATAATGTATCACAGATAATTACCTTTGGAACCATGGCACCAAGGGCATGTATCAGAGATGTAGGAAGAGCAATGAATTATTCCTATGCTGAGGTAGATAAAATTGCAAAGATGATCCCTTCAGTATTAAATATAACTATAGACAAATCACTGGAGATGAATAGTGAGCTACAAGAACTTTATGATGTAGATGAGAGAGTACGCGAACTTATAGATGTAGCTAGAGATTTAGAAGGGT
>NZ_DHYX01000054.1:0-24545 GCF_002414285.1 Clostridium sp. UBA5119
TATATAGTATAAAAATGTAGCCATTGCTACATTTTTATACTATATATATTTTAATAAGGAAATGGGGAAACTATATATAAATATATAATCGTGATAAATATTTTTAAAAGTTTGAGGTGTTATCTATGCAGTTAAGATTAAGGGATATTCTAAGGCGTAAAAACTTTACTCCAGTCCAAATAATAGCTATGGGATTTGCAACTATAATATTTACAGGTGCCCTATTATTAAGCTTACCTATTGCTACTATAAGAGGTGTAGGAACTCCATTTATAGATTGTATTTTCACATCAACTTCTGCAGTTTGTGTGACAGGATTAGTTACTGTAGATACTGGTACTTATTGGAGTTATTTTGGAAAAACAGTAATACTTATTTTAATACAAATTGGTGGTCTTGGATTTATGTCTTTTGCTACACTTTTATCGTTAATTATTGGCAAAAAAATAACTCTAAAAGAAAGATTAATTATAAGGGAATCATTAAATTCAACATCTCTTCAGGGAATAGTAAAATTAGCTAGATATATATTGGTTTTTACTTTTTCCATAGAATTTATAGGAGCATTGCTGCTTTCTTTTGAATTTATACCTGAGTTTGGAATTATTAAAGGTATATATTATAGTATATTTCATGCGGTTTCTGCATTTTGCAATGCTGGATTTGACCTCATGGGGAATTATGGTAGCTTAACTGCCTATAGTGATAATGCTTTGATAATACTTACCATATCTTCTTTAATAATAATTGGTGGGTTAGGTTTCTATGCATGGAATGATATATTTAATTATAAACGTACTAAAAGATTAACACTTCAGACTAAACTAGTAATAGCTGTGAGTGCAGGATTGATTTTGTTTGGATTTATAATGTTTATTGTATTTGAACTTTCTAATCCAGAAACTTTAAAGCCTATGGGGATTAAAGAAAAAGTGCTGTCAGCATTCTTTGCATCGGTTTCACCAAGAACAGCGGGATTTAATTCTATAGATTTGACAAAGATGACTATGGCATCTACATTTTTAACCATAATGTTGATGTTTATTGGTGGTTCACCAGGATCGACGGCTGGGGGAATAAAAACTTCTACAGCTGGTGTGCTTTTTATGACAATACTATCAGTTATAAATGGAAGAGAAGATACAGAGTTATTTAAAAGAAAAATAAATAAAGAAACTGTATATAAGGCTTTAGCAGTAGTAGTAATAGCACTGGCGTTAGTGTTCACTACAACCATATTATTATCTATTACAGAAAGAGCATCAGGTGCTCCTTTTGAACATTATTTATTTGAAGCTACTTCAGCCTTTGGAACTGTTGGGTTAACATTAGGATTAACTCAAGAGCTTACTGTTATAGGCAAGGCTATAGTAGCACTAACTATGTATGCAGGTAGGGTTGGGCCACTTACATTAGTTGTAGCAATTTCTATAAGAAAAAGTAAAAGAGGAAATTCTATTAAGTATCCAGAAGATAAAATCTTAGTTGGATAAAGGGGGATATATTAATGAGTAAAAAACAATTTATAGTTATTGGGTTAGGCAGATTTGGAACTTCAGTAGCAGAGACTTTATATGCACTTGGTAATGATGTATTAGCTGTAGATATAGATGAAGAAGCAGTTCAAAACATTGCAGAGAGAGTTACTCATGCTGTTCAAGTAGATGCTAATGATGAAGTTAGTCTAAGAGCCCTTGGAATTGGTAACTTTGATGTAGCTATAATTAGTATTGGTTCTAATATTCAAGCTAATATTTTATCTACTCTTTTAGTTAAAGAAATGAATGTTAAGCATATTATAACTAAGGCTAATAATGCTATGCATGCAAAAGTTTTATATAAAATAGGTGCTAATAGAGTTATATTCCCAGAGAGAGATATGGGAATTAGAGTTGCTCATAATCTTTGTTCTTCTAACATACTTGATTATATAGAATTATCACCAGACTTTAGCATTGCAGAAATTGTTACCCCAAAGGAATGGGAAGGTCACTCTCTAAAAGACTTAGATTTAAGAGTAAGATACAGTGTAAATGTGGTAGCTATTAAAAGAGATGATAATATAGAGGTATCTCCAGCTGCGGATGAGGTTATACAGGAAGGCGATATAATAGTAGCCATAGGAGGAACTTCTGAGCTAAACGGAATTGAAAGTTTAGTTAGATAAGGAGACTTATAAGTGCAGGTTATAAAAAGTAAGGATAATAACACATTAAAAGAAATTAAAAAATTAAAAGAAAAAAAATATAGAGTTGAAAATAAAAAGTTCATTATAGAAGGATTTAGGTTTCTAGAAGAAGGTTTTAAATCAGATTTTATTATAGATAAACTTTTTATAAAGGAAAGCTCAGTTGATAAATTTAAAGAAAAATTTTCTTTTTATATTGATAAATATGAAGAAAAAATATTTATTATAAATGACAGTCTATTTAAGAACATTTCAGGCACAGAAAATTCTCAAGGGGTTTTAGCTGTACTTCAAATGAAAGAGGAAAATTTCAATAAAGAAGAAGGACTATATATTTTAGCTGATAAGGTACAAGATCCAGGCAACCTAGGAACTATAATAAGAACAGCTCATAGTGCTGGTTGTAGGGGAGTTATTTTAAGTAAAGATACAGTAGACTTATATAATGAAAAAACCTTAAGAGCTACTATGGGTTCCATATTTAATATTCCTATAATCCATGATGAAGATTTATCTTTCACAAAAAGATTAATTAGTGAAGGTTATAATTTAGTATGTAGTTCTCTTGATACAGAAAAAAACTTTTATGAAGTTAATCTAGTAGATAATGCAATAATAGCTGTAGGTAATGAAGGTAATGGTATTAGTGATGAAGTTATGAATTTAGCTACCTGTAAGGTTAAAATTCCTATGCTAGGAAATACGGAATCCTTAAATGTTGCTATAGCTGCATCTATTATGATATATGAAGGTGTAAGACAAAAGTTAAATAAAAAGTATTAATACTTGAAATTTTTATATATTATATGTATAATGTTTCTATCAAGTTAGGATTTAAATGTTTTTAAGTAAAATAGTATCCAAACTAGTTTAATAAAAATAAAATATTTATACAATGACGAAGAGAGTAGATATATATTTTTATATAAGGGAGGAAGAGCCAAAGACTGAAAGCTGTTCTTATAGGATTATATCGAAGTTCACTTCCGAGTACTAATTATGAAGTAATAGTAGTAATTAGCGGCTATGGTCGATAGATTTACTAAGAGGAGTTTTAATAAAACTCAATTAGGGTGGTACCGCGGATTTTCCGTCCCTTTTCAGGGACGGTTTTTTTATGTTTATAAAGCAAAAACTTAATTTCAGAAACAATTATTTATACATGAAATTAAGTAGAAATTTTATTAATTATGAAGTGAAAAAATTTTCTTAAAGAAAGTTTTAATCCATAATTTTAAATGAACTCATGAATTTTAGAAAGGAGCTTAGAATATGAAAGAACAATTAAAACAAATTAAAAAAATTGCCCTAGAACAACTAAGTCAAGTAACAGATAAAGCTGAACTTGAAAATATTAGAGTAAAGTATCTAGGGAAAAAAGGAGAGCTTACTGCAATCTTAAGAGGTATGGGAAAACTATCAGCAGAAGAAAGACCGGTGGTAGGTAAAATTGCTAATGAAGTAAGAGAAGAAATAGAAAGTGCCATTGATACAAAGGTAGTAGCTATTAGAATTGCAGAAAAGACTGAAAAGTTAAATAGTGAAGTAATAGATATTTCTATGCCAGGAAAGAAACAAACTATGGGGAAAAAACATCCATTAAGTTTAACTCTTGATCAAGTAAATGATATATTTTTATCTATGGGTTTTTCTATAGAAGAAGGACCAGAAGTAGAATTTGATCATTACAATTTTGAAGCTTTAAATATACCTAAAGATCATCCAGCGAGAGGAGAACAAGATACTTTCTATATAAATGATAATATAGTATTAAGAACTCAGACATCTCCAATCCAGATAAGAACTATGGAAAATCAAAAGCCTCCAATAAAGATGATTGCACCAGGAAAGGTATATCGTTCAGATGCTGTAGATGCAACTCACTCACCAATATTCTATCAAATTGAGGGATTAGTAGTGGCAGAAAATATTACTTTTGGAGACTTAAAGGGAACACTAGAAATGTTTATCCAAAAGATGTTTGGAGATGACATGAAGGTTAAATTTAGACCACACCACTTCCCATTTACAGAACCATCAGCAGAGATGGATGCAACTTGCTTTGTATGTGGCGGTAAGGGATGTAAAGTTTGTAAAGGTAGTGGATGGATAGAGATTGTAGGCTGTGGTATGGTGCATCCACAAGTACTTAGAAATTGTGGAATTGATCCAGAAAAATATAGTGGTTTTGCTTTCGGATTTGGATTAGATAGAATTGTAATGTTAAAATACGGCATTGAAGATATTAGATTGTTATATGAAAGTGATATGAGATTTTTAAATCAGTTTTAATATATAAGGAGGAAGATTATGAAGTATCCAGTTAAATGGTTAAAAGACTATGTTGATATAAATGTTTCCCCTGTAGAACTTGCAGATGCATTAAATCTTTCAGGGTCTCATGTTGAAGAGGTTATACTTACAGGAGATGAAATTTCTAATGTAGTTACAGGAAAGATAACAAAGATAGAAAGACATCCAGATGCAGAAAAATTAGTTGTATGTGCAGTGGATATTAATAAAGAGGAAGAAATACAAATAGTAACTGCTGCTACAAATATGAAGGAGCAGGATATTATTCCAGTAGCATTACATGGAGCAACGCTGCATGGAGGACTTAAGATTAAGAAAGGTAAATTAAGAGGAGTAGTATCAAATGGTATGTTCTGCTCAGAAGAAGAGCTTGGAATTGCTGGAGATGAGCCAGTACATGGACTTATGATATTACCTAAAGATACACCTATTGGAGTAGGTATCAAATCTGTAATACCTCTTGAAAGTGCTATTATTGACTTTGAAATAACGTCTAATAGAGCAGATTGCTTTAGTATAATTGGAATGGCAAGAGAAGCAGCAGCTACTTTAGGATTAACTTATAAAATGCCAAATCTTAAATATAATGAAGAAGATAAAACAAGCATAGTTAACAATTACAGAGTAGAAATCAAGAGCCCACTATGTAGAAGATATATGGCTAAAGGAATTTCCAATATAAACATTCAGCCATCACCACAGTGGATGCAAGAAAGATTGTTAGAAGCCGATGTAAGACCTATCAATAATATTGTAGATATAACAAACTTTGTTATGTTAGAGCTAGGTCAACCATTACATGCCTTTGATGCTAGAGATATGGTATCTAATACTATAGTAGTTGATACTGGAAAAGATGGAGAAAAATTTGTTACTCTAGACGAAGAGGAAAGAACTATAGATAGCTCTATGCTTTGTATAAAGGATGGGGATAAAACTATAGGACTTGCGGGAGTTATGGGAGGATTAAACTCAGAGGTTAAAGAAGATACTTCTATGGTAGTCCTAGAAAGTGCAAATTTTAATGGTCTTAATATAAGAAATACATCTAAAAAGTTAGGACTTAGAACAGAAGCTTCAACTAAATTTGAGAAGGATTTAGATCCAAATTTATGTAAATTAGCTATAGATAGAGTATGTGCCCTAGTGGAAGAATTAGGTGCAGGTAAGGTTATGACTGGGGTTATAGATATATATAATGAAGTTAAAGAACCTCATACCTTAGAAGTAGATAGTAACTGGATTAATAGATTCTTAGGTAGTAATATATCAAAAGAAGATATGAAAAGATATTTAGATGGATTAGATTTGACTACTGAAATTAAAGGTGATGTTTTAGTTGTTAATTGTCCAACATTTAGAAGTGATTTAAATATAAAAGAGGATATAGCAGAGGAAATCGCTAGAATTCATGGATATAATAATTTTGAATCTACCCTTCCTCATTGTGAGGCTATAAAGTCTGGAAAATCAGATAAGCATAAGCTAGAAGATAAAATAATAGAAGGTTTAGTAGCTAGTGGAATAAATCAATCTATAAGTTATTCCTTTGTAAGTAATAAAATTTTTGATAAACTCTTAATTCCACAAGATAGTGAACTTAGAAATGTAGTTGAAATTAGAAATCCTCTAGGAGAAGATTTCAAGATTATGCGAACTACTACTCTTGCTTCAATGATGGAATCTTTAGCTAGAAACTATGTAAAGAGTAATGAAAGTGCAATGCTTTTTGAAATAGGTAAAGTATATATAAAAAATACTGATGAAGAGAAGTTGCCAGAAGAAAGAAATATTTTAACCTTAGGAATGTATGGAGTGGGAGATTATTTAGAACTTAAAGGTGTGGTAGAAAATGTACTAAATTCTTTAGGAATAGATAATGGAATTTTTATTAGAGAAAGTGAGAACCCTAGCTTCCATCCAGGAAAAACTGCTGCATTAAAACTTAGAAATAAAATTTCAGGGGTTTTAGGTGAAATTCATCCAGATGTAAGTGAAAATTATGGTATAGATACAAGATGTTTTGTTGCTGAATTAAATTTAGATATGTTAATGGAATGTGCTAAGATGGACAAAAAACATAAAACACTTCCTAAATTCCCAGCAGTAACAAGAGATATTGCAGTTTTAGTAGATGATAGAGTTTTAGTACAAGAGATAGAAGATACTATTAAAAAGCAAGGTGGTGGCATCTTAGAAAGTGCTAAACTATTTGATGTTTATAAAGGAAGCCAAATTCCAGAAGGAAAGAAGAGCATAGCTTATGCTATAACCTATAGACATGCAGATAAAACTTTAACTGATACTGAAGTAAATAAGGTTCATGATAAGATTTTAAGAAGCTTAGAGCATAAGTTAGGTGCAGAATTAAGGTAATTATTAATTACAATAAGTAGGTGTAAATTTACATCTACTTATTTTTTATAGATTTTTGTGTTAAAAGAATAGTTTGCAATTTTAAATAGATTATAATCATAGTGAACACGGGAAAAAGCAAAGGTAATGTGTTTTAATATGACAATATGGTAAAATATTACAATATAACTATAAAATATGTACGTTAATATATTATATTTATATTTAATTAAGGTTTATGAAACATATTGTTGACAAGTATTTGGAATATTTATTAAATACCTTATTTAATAAATAGCTAATATATGTTAAAATGATTATAAGTTTATGCAGATGTAAATTTATAATTAAGAGGGTGTTTATGTGAGCATTATAACAGTTAAGATAAATGGAATGGAATATAACCTTAGAGGAGAAGAAAATGATGAATATCTACAAATGGTTGCTCAATATGTAGATAATAAAATAAATAGTCTAATGTTTAAGAATTCTAAAATAAGTCGTCCTGATGCTACTATTCTTGCAGCAATTAATTTAGGAGATGAGGTTTTTAAAAATAAAGAGGCTTGTGAAAGGGCAAATGAAAATTATAAAATGATTGTAAAGGAACAAAAAAATCTTATTTCCGAAGTAGAAGGACTAAAAAGAGATTTACAGGCTGCAAAAAAAGAAAATGAAGACTTAAGAAAAGTTAACACTTCGGATAAAGATGAAGAGATAGAAAAGCTAAAGGATGAGGTTACATATCTTAAAGAGCAATTAGAACTTATGGACCAAGTTGTTCAAGAGTTAAAAAAGGATAATAAAAAACAAATGACCTTTAATAAAAAGCTTCTATCTGAAAATAATAATTTAAGATATGACCAAATAGCTAGAGTAAGACAACTAGAGAAACTTAGTCAGGAGATTGAAGATAAAAATCTTAAGCTTATGAAAAATGGACAAGTTAATGTAAGAAAAAAGTAAAAGTTTAGGTGGTAATATTATATTTATATATTATCGCCTATTTTTTATTTTAGGATAATTAGCTATATTTATGAACTAAATATAATTTTATTCTTTAATATTGTGATAATTAAAATTTTATAGGCATAGGTATTAGGTAAAACCATAATTCTTAGGGGGATTATACATGAAAGTTTTGCTGTGTGCTAGAAGTAATTATATAAATTTAAGTTCAGGAGATACTATTATAATATTTAAAATATACACTTTTTTAAAAGAGAAAGGGGTAAATGTAGATATATGTGGAGCCAATGAGGAGGCTAATTATGATGATTATGATATAGTACATCTATTTGATATTAAAAATATATTTGATGCTTATAAACATTTTAAATTAGCTAGTAATAGTAAATGTAATATAGTAGTATCACCTATGTATTTTAATATGGAGAAGTTTTTCGAATATAGTAATAATGTGGAACGAAAAAATCTATGGAATAATTGCAAAGTTTATAAGGAATTAATTTTGAAGAAAAGTAAAATCATATTTTGCAATAGCATATACGAAAAGTCTTTAATAACCATGGATTTCACTACAAAGGTAGATATTAAAGTTGTTTATAATGGAGTAGATATAAATTATGATGAGGTTCCTTTATATAATTTTAAGGAGAGATATAATTTAGATAATTATATATTGTGTGTAGGAAGAATTTGTGAAGTGAAAAACCAATTAGAATTGAGCAAGATATGTAATGAAATAGGAGTAGACTTAGTTCTAGTTGGAACGGCAGCAGAGGAGCGTTACTTAAAAGAATGTTTAGCTTATCCCACTACCCATTACTTAGGATTTATGAATGACTATGATTTGTATAATGCATACACCTTTTCTAGTGCTCACGTATTAGCTAGTTTTTCAGAAGTTACAAGTTTATCATCCCTTAAGGCAGCAGCTTATGGATGTAACATAGTGGTTACGGAGGAAGGGGCTTCAAAGGAATATTTTAAGGATATGGCAATATATTGTGATCCTTATAATCATAATAGTATAAAATTAGCAGTAGAGAAAAGTAGGGTAAAAAGAAAAAATAATAAACTAAAAGAATATATAAGATATAATTACAACTTGAAGAATATGTTAGAAGGTATATATGAGGGATATTTAAAATTAATGAATTAAGATGTATAGGGGCTAACCAATAAAAAGGTATTAGCTCCTATTATTTTTTACAGTTTGTAACAAAGAGAATTGTGATATAATAATCCATGAGAAGTAAAAAATAATTACTAATAAAATAAGTATGACTTTTTTTATATAGAATAAAGACATTTCTTATTGATAGGAGTTGATAACATATGGATAAAATAGAATTATTAGCACCAGGTGGAAGTAAAGAAAGTATATATGCTGCTGTTCAAGGTGGTGCAGATGCTATATATATGGGCGGGAGTAAGTTTTCTGCTAGAGCCTATGCAAATAATTTTAATGAAGAAGAATTAATAGAAGTAGTGAATTATTGTCATTTATATAATGTTAAAGTATATATAGCCTTTAATACTGTGATAAAAGAAGACGAGTTAGATGAAGCTTTAGAGTATGGGAAGTTTTTATATGAAATTGGTGTAGATGCTATTATAACTCAAGATATGGGATTATTTAAAATTATAAAAGAAGCTATACCAGATTTTGAAATTCACGCATCCACACAAATGACTATACATAATGGAGAAGGGGCTATATTTTTAAAGAATGAGGGCTTTCAAAGAATAGTTTTATCAAGGGAATTAAGTCTAGATGAAATAAGATACATTTCAAAGGACTTAGATATAGAAACAGAAATATTTGTCCATGGAGCATTATGTATAAGTTATTCTGGACAATGTCTTATGAGTAGTATCATAGGAGGAAGAAGTGGAAATAGAGGAAGATGTGCTCAGCCATGTAGATTACCTTATACTATAATAAAAAAATCTAGTGGAGAAAATAAAAAAGGGTATTTATTAAGTCCAAAGGATACTTGTACTATAGATGAAATTAATAGTTTAATTGAAAGTGGGACTTCATCATTAAAGATAGAAGGTAGAATGAAAAAGCCTGAATATGTAAGTGGTGTTGTAACTACCTATAGAGAAGCTATAGATAGTGTGTATCATAACAAAAATTTTGAGATAGCACCTAAAAAGGCCATACTAAATCAATTATTTAATAGAGAAGGGTTTTCCAAGGCATATCTTAGAGGAAACATTGGAAGAGACATGATGGCATATAATTGCCCCAAAAATACAGGAGTATTTTTAGGCACCGTTGAAAAAGATTTAACCATACAGCTTCAAAAGGATATAAAGGCTCAGGATGGAGTTAGAACTGATAATAGTGGATTTACAATCACAAATATTTTAAATGGGAAAGAAAAGGTTAAAGAGGCCTTTAAAGGCGAAAAAGTGAAGCTTATGCCTATTAAATATAAGGTTGGAGATAAAGTATATGTAACTTCAGATACTGAACTTTTAACTAAACTTCAAAAAAATTATGAAGATATTTATGGTGTAAAGCTACCGTTAACTATAAAGGTTAGATTCGCTCCAGGAGAAAGATTTTATTTATCTACGGTTTATCAGGAAAAAGAATTTGAAGTCTATGGAGAAAATGTAGAGGTTGCAGCTAATAAGCCTATGGATAAGGAAGCCATAATTAAAAATCTCAATAAGTTAGGGGATACTCCTTTTAAACTAAAAAGTATTGAATTTGAAACCTTTGAAGAAGGATTTTTAAGGGTATCATCTATAAATAGTGTAAGACGTGAGCTTATTGAAGATATAATGAAGTATGTTAAAATCCGTGATAAACGGCATGTGGAAGAAAAGGATTATAAAGAATTTAATAGGAATTCTAAGGAAGCTAAAGATATATTTAATGATGAGTATCTAATATGCGTTAAAACTCTAGAACAATTAAAAAGTGTATTAAGGTTTATAGGTGAAAATCCAAATATAACTCCAGCTATAGGAGTAGATTTATTAAAAAAGGGTGAAGGTTTAAATTTAGAAGGAGTAGATTATGAAAATTTATATATGATTGTTCCTAATATAATAAAAAGTGAATTTAATTTAGTTACTGAAGCTATAGAAAAGAATATTTCTAAAATTAAGGGGTTAATTACAGCTAATTTAGGTATAATAAATGTGTTTAAAAACAGGCTTAACATAATTGGAGATTATAAGTTAAATATTTTAAATAGTGAAAGCTATGATTTTTATAATAGGTATACAGATATATCAGCTTTAAGTGTAGAACTTAACAATAAAGAAATGTTCTCCATAGCTAAAAATATTAAAACTCCAGTGCAAGTAGTAGTTTATGGTAAGTATGAACTTATGGTAAGTGAATACTGTGTAATTGGTAGTACTTTTGGTAATAAGAGCTCTACTTCAAACTGTAATTTCAGATGTGACAAGGATAAGTTTGTATTAAGAGATAGGATGAATGAAGAGTTTCTGGTTACTACGGATAAATATTGTAGAAGCCACATATATAATACATTACCTGTAAATATAGTTCCATTCATTAAGGAATTAAGGAAAAATAATATTAACAATTATAGAGTTGACTTTATAGATGAAGATTGTAATCAGGTTTCAAAGGTGATGAAATATATATTTAAAGATGAAGATGTAGATTTAGGGAAAACTACAAAAGGACATTATAAGAGGGGAATTGAATAGAAAGTAGGGGATAAGAAATGAATGAAAAGACCTTTAAAGTACTTGAATATTATAAAATCAAGGAAATATTAAAAAAGTATACAGTTACAAAAGCAGGGAAAGATTTAATTGATAATCTGAAACCATATAACAATCTCTATGAAATTAAAGAACACTTAGAGGAGACCAAGGAAGCATTAATTTTATTAACTACAAAAAGTGCACCACCCTTTGAAGGAATATATGATGTTAGGGAAGCGCTTTTAAGAGCTAAGAAAAATTCTACACTTATGCCAGTAGAATTACTTAGAATTGGTAATATGCTTAAAAGTTCTAGAAATTTTAAGGAATATGTACAGAGTAAGGACGAGGAAACAACTTATAGAGTTTTAGAAGATATAATAGCAGGTATAGTTCCCTTTAAGAATATTGAAGATGAAATCTTTAGAGCTATTATTGGAGAGGATGAAATTGCAGATAGAGCTAGTGAAACTTTATTTATAATTAGAAAGAAACTAAAAGATAAAAGTTCTTCCATTAAAGACAGAGTTAACAGCATGGTTAGAACCTACTCAAAATATCTTCAAGAAAGTCTTTATACCGTAAGAGGAGATAGATATGTACTTCCTGTAAGATCTGAGTACAAAGAACAGGTTAAGGGTTTGATCCATGACCAGAGCGGTACAGGTGCTACATTATTTATAGAGCCTATGGGACTAGTAGATCTTAATAATGAAATAAGAGAACTTAGAAATAAAGAAAAGGCAGAAATAAATAGAATTCTTAAGGAACTTACCTTAAAAATTGCAGGTAACATTGATGTTATAGAGAATAATGGAAGTATTATATGGGAATTAGATTTTATATTTGCAAAAGCTAAATATGCCAATGAATTAAATTGTATATGTCCAGAGGTAAATGATAAAGGAATTATAGATTTAATAGAGGCTAGGCATCCTTTAATAGACCAAAAGGTAGTAGTACCAAGCACTATTTATCTTGGTAGAGAGTTTACTTCTTTAGTTATTACAGGTCCTAATACAGGAGGTAAAACTGTAACATTAAAAACTGTAGGTTTAATAGAGCTTATGGCTATGAGTGGAATGATGATTCCTGCAAGAGCAGGTTCAGCTGTTAGTGTATTCTCAAATATATTTGCTGATATTGGTGATGAACAAAGTATAGAACAAAGTTTATCTACTTTCTCATCTCATATGACTAATATAGTAAATATTATTAATGAAGCAGATGAAAATACTTTAGCACTTTTTGATGAGCTTGGTTCAGGAACAGATCCAACGGAGGGTGCAGCCCTTGCGATGAGCATTTTGGATAATTTAAGGGATAGAAATACAAAAATAGTAGCAACTACCCACTATAGTGAACTTAAAGGTTATGCTTTAAAAACTGTTGGAGTAGAAAATGGCTCTGTAGAATTCGATGTTGAAACTTTAAGACCAACTTATAATTTGCTTATAGGTGTGCCAGGTAAATCTAATGCCTTTGAAATATCAAGAAGGCTTGGTCTTCCAGAGTATATTATAAATAGTGCTAAAGAAAATATTTCTACAGAGAGCTTAAAGTTTGAAGAGTTAATACAAAATCTTCAGCAAAAGAGCATTAAAGCAGAAAATGATGCTAGGAAGGCAGAAGGTTTAAAAGCAGAAGCAGAAAAGTTAAAAAATAAATATGAAGAAAAGTTATATAAGTTCGAAAATGTTAGAGAAAAAGCTATCTATGAAGCACAACGAGAAGCTAAAGAGCTTATTAAAGCTGCTAAGGAAGAAGCTGATTCTATTGTTAAAAACATAAGAGAACTTGAAAAATTAGGCTATTCTTCAGAAGCAAGAACTAAAATAGAGAATGAAAGAAAGAAGATAAAGGATTCTCTTGATAACATGGAAGAAAAATTAAGTAAAAAAGACGAGCCTAAGGGAGAAGGATTAACTTCTGTAACTGAAGGACAGGAGGTATATCTTCCGTCTTTAAATCAAAATGTTATAGTAGTATCCGAGGTTGATAATAAGGGAGAAGTTCAAGTTCAAGCTGGAATAATGAAAATCTCTGTAAAGATTAAGGATTTAAGGAAGGGAAAAGTGTCTAGTGAAGATAAGAAAAAAGCTAAGGTTCAAAGAAGAGAAGCTAAGCTTAATCTAAAAGCAGTATCATCTTCAGTAGACTTAAGGGGGATGGATTCTCAAGAGGCTATTTACACCACAGATAAGTATTTAGATGAAGCTTATCTTGGTGGTCTTGGCGAAGTTACAGTAATTCATGGTAAAGGAACAGGAGTACTTAAGAGTTCTATCACTGATTTATTAAAACATCATCCCCATGTAAAAAGCTATAGACTTGGTAATTATGGAGAAGGTGGAACAGGAGTTACTGTGGTTGAGTTAAAGTAATACTAGAGTATAGGGGGTGACGAAATGATTTTAGTAAGTGGATGTCTTTGTGGTATTAACTGCAAATATGACGGTAACAATAATTTAAATGAAAAAGTTCTTGAACTTTTAAGACAAGGGAAGGCTATACCAGTATGTCCAGAGCAACTTGGAGGACAGGCGACTCCTAGAGAGGCTCATGAGATTGTAAATGGTGATGGTGCTATGGTTATAGATGGAAAATGTAGGGTTTTAGGAAGAGATGTAAGTGATGATGTAACTGCTGAATTTATTAAAGGTGCAGAGGAAACATTAAATATAGCCAGAGAGTTAAAAATTGATACAGCTATTTTAAAGGCAAGGAGTCCATCATGTGGCAAAGGAATTATATATGATGGTACTTTTTCAGGTGGTAAAAAAATGGGTAATGGAGTAACTGCAGAGCTTTTAATTAGAAATAATATAAAGATTTATACTGAAGATGAATTAGATAAATTCTTTGAGGAAAATAATATTTAATTTTTAGTTAGGTGGGGATTTTATGAATTATAGTGATGTCAGAAAAGAAGCTAGAGTTAATTTAAATAATAGCTGTAAAGTATGTAATGTATGCAATGGAATTGTTTGTGCAGGAGAAGTCCCAGGTATGGGTGGAAAAGGTACTGGAAATGCATTTACAGAAAACATTAGAGCTCTTGAAAGATATAAGATTAATATGCGCGTAATTCACGATGTTAAGGATCCAGATACAGCTATTGAGATTTTTGGTAAGAAGTTAGATATACCAGTTTTTGCAGCTCCAGTTTCAGGAACTACTCTTAACATGGGCGGAAAGTATTCTGAAGAAGAGTATATTTCTTGGGTTATTGGAGGTACTTTAGATGCAGGTATATACCCAATGGTAGGAGATACAGCAGTAGATACATTTTTAACAACTAATTTAAAAGTGTTAAAGGAGTTTAATGGTCAAGGTATTGTATTTATAAAACCGTGGGAAAATAAAAACATAATTGAAAAGATAAAATTAGCTGAAGAGTCAGGAGCATTTGCCGTAGGAGTGGATATAGATGCTTGTGGACTTATAACTTTAGCTCTTCATGGGAAGCCAGTAATGCCTAAAGGAGTAAAGGAGATAAAGGAATTAGTTAATAGTACTAAACTTCCATTTATACTAAAGGGAATTATGACAGTAGATGAAGCATTACTTGCAGTAGAAGCAGGTGTAGATGCTATAGTAGTTTCTAACCATGGAGGTAGAGTTTTAGATGAAACTCCGGGTGTAGCAGATGTCCTTGAAGATATTGCAAAAGCAGTGAAGGGCAAAGTTAAGATTTTAGCTGATGGAGGAGTAAGAACAGGAGTAGATGTACTTAAATTTTTAGCTCTTGGTGCAGATGCTGTATTAATAGGAAGACCTTTTGTAACTGCATCCTTTGGGGGGAAAAGAGAAGGTGTAAAAACTTATGTTCATGGATTAAATGGACAGTTAAAATCTGCGATGGTACTTACAGGATGTAAAGACGTAGGGAGTATAGATAAGAGAATTATATTCCAAAGAAAATAATGGGATAAGTAAAGTTTTCTAATATAATAAAAATTTTTAATAAATATCTTAAGTTGCCTAATTTAAGATATTTATTTTTATTAATTTTAAATAGAAAATACACTATTACACTTTAGCAGTTAAAATTGACTCGGAAAGAATTACACATTATACTTAAAAGTAAGAAAATATAAAATATTATAAAAAAAGTGTTGGATTCCTACTACTTATTTCATTTTTTTTCAGTAAACCTATACATAAGGAGTGAAAATATGGTTAAAAGTTTAGAAGAATTGTTAGAATTGGCAAAGAAAAAAGAAAAGAAAACTATGGCAGTAGCGGTAGCACAAGACAGTGTTGTTCTAGAAGCAGTGATAAAGGCAGTGGACATGGGTATCATAAATGCTATATTAGTTGGAAATGAAGATGAAATTAAAACTATAGCAAAAGATTCTAATATAGACTTATCTAGAGTAAGAATAATTAATGAGGGTGACATAACTAAGGCTGCAGCAAAGGCTGTGGAATTGGTTACGAAGGGCGAGGCTAATTATGTAATGAAAGGATTACTTGGAACTTCAGATTTATTAAAAGCTGTACTTAATAAGGAAGCAAATCTAAGAACAAATAATATACTATCTCATGTAATGGTATATGATGTAAAGTCTTATGATAAGCTATTACTTCTTACCGATGGAGGAATGGTGCCATATCCAGAGTTAAAAGATAAAATAGGAATAATAAAAAATGCAGTAACAGTGGCAAAAGCACTAGAGATAGATATGCCAAAGGTAGCACCAATTTGTGCTGTAGAAGTGGTTAATCCATCAATGCAGGCAACTTTAGATGCAGCAGCTCTTTCAGCAATGAATAGGAGAGGACAAATAAAAGGATGCATAATAGATGGACCACTGGGACTTGATAATGCTATATCTAAGGAAGCAGCTCACCATAAAGGAATTGTAAGTGACGTAGCTGGAGAAGTGGATATACTTCTTGTACCTAATATTGAAGCTGGAAACTTTCTAGGAAAGTCTATGACTTATTTTGCTGGTGCTGAAAGTGCTGGAGTAATTGCAGGCGCAAAATGTCCTGTAGTATTAGTTTCTAGAGCTGATAGTGCAAGGTCCAAGCTTTATTCAATAGCATTAGGTAGCATTTTAGTTTAAACAATTATTGGGGGAATGATTGAAGTAGGATAGTTAATTAATTTTAAAAAGATAAATTGTAATGGGGGAATGAGAATATGAAAAAGGTTATAATGACTGGTAATGAAGCCATCGCTAGAGGTGCCTATGAATCTGGATGTCATGTGGCATCAGCTTATCCAGGGACACCTAGTACAGAAATATTAGAGAACTTTGCATTATATGAAGGTGTATATGCAGAATGGGCACCAAATGAAAAGGTTGGTTTTGAAGTAGCATCAGGTGCATCTATTGGGGGAGCAAGAGTGCTTACTACAATGAAGCATGTAGGACTTAATGTGGCTGCTGATCCATTATTTACTATGGCATATGAAGGCGTTAATGGAGGTTTTGTAGTTGTAACTGCTGATGATCCAGGAATGCATTCTTCTCAAAATGAGCAAGATAACAGATTTTATGCTCCTCATGCTAAGGTTGCAATGGTAGAGCCATCAAACTCACAAGAATGCATTGACTTTATGAAGGAAGCTTATGAAATAAGTGAAAAATTTGATACATTAGTTCTATTTAGAGTTACAACTAGAATATCACACTCTAAAACTGTAGTAGAGGTTGGAGATAAACAAGCTGTAGAAGTAAAACCATATGAAAAAAATATTAAAAAATATATAATGACTCCAGGTCATTCAAAAATTAAACACTATGAAGTAGAAGAGAGATTAGAGAAGCTAAGACAATATTCCAATAGTACAAAGCTTAATAAAATGGAAATGGGAGATACAAAGATAGGCATAATTACTAGTGGTATTTCTTATGAATATTGTAAAGAAGTTTTTGGTGAAAATGCATCATACCTAAAGATAGGTTTCTCTTATCCATTACCAGACGAAATGATTAAAGAGTTTGCATCTAAAGTAGAAAAATTATATGTAGTGGAAGAGAATGATCCATACTTAGAAAATTCAGTTAAAGCTTTAGGAATCAGATGTATAGGTAAGGAAGTTATTCCTATATGTGAAGAACTAAATCCAGATATTATTAGAAGAGGTATTTTAGGAGAAGAAAATAAAATAACTTATACAGCAGAAACTAAGCCACCTTCTAGACCACCAGTACTATGCCCAGGATGTCCTCACAGAGGAATATTCTATGCAGTATCAAAATATAAGGATGTAATAGCTTCTGGAGATATTGGATGCTATACTCTTGGTATGAATGCACCACTTAGTGTAACTGATACTGTAATTTGCATGGGTGCTTCTATATCAGCTGGTGTAGGTATGGAAAGAGCTAGTATGGTAGCTAATAGAGGAGATAAAAAGGTATTTGCATTTATTGGAGATTCAACTTTCTTCCATTCAGGAGTAACTGGATTAATTGAAAGTGTTTATAACAATACACCAATAGTAACTGTAATTCTTGATAATAGAATCACAGGAATGACAGGGCACCAAGAAAATCCAGGAACAGGTAAAACCCTTCAAAATAGAGAAGCTCCAATGGTAGATATTGAAGCTTTAGTACTTGCATGTGGTATTAAAAAGAAAAATATAAAGGTAGTAGATCCATATAAAATAGAAGAAACTTCAAAGGCTGTAAAAGAAGCTCATGATAGCACAGAACCTTTTGTAATTATTACAAAACAACCTTGTGCTTTGATAAAAGACGTATTAAAGAAAAGAGCTAACTTAAAGTGTAAAGTTGATGCAGAAAAATGTAAGAAGTGTAAAATGTGCTTAAAAACAGGATGTCCAGCATTGAAATTCCAAAATGGTGTAGTGGAAATAGATGAGAGTATGTGTAATGGTTGTGAAATATGTAAACAAGTTTGTCCATTTGATGCTATAGAAAAGGTTGGTGAATAATATGAAGGAAGTAAAAAGTATATTATTTATAGGCGTAGGAGGACAAGGAACTATCCTAGCTTCAAAAATATTATCTGAAGGCTTATTAAGAAATGGCTATGACGTTAAAATGTCTGAGGTTCATGGAATGGCTCAAAGAGGAGGAAGTGTTACTACTCAAGTTAGATTTGGAGAAAAAGTATATTCTCCTTTAATAGAAAAAGGAAAGGCGGATGCCATAGTTGCTTTTGAAAAAAGTGAAGCACTAAGAGCATTACCTTATTTAAAAGAAGGCGGACATTTAATAGTAAATGATTATGAAATTCATCCAGTACCAGTACTAATAGGACTAGAAAAATATCCAGAGGGTGTAAACGAGGCACTAAGATCTACAGCAGAAAATACAGTTATAATTAAAGCTGCAGAAATTGCAAAAGATTTAGGTAATATGAAAGCACAAAATGTTGTATTGCTAGGAGCGCTACTTAAAGCCCTAGATATAAAGGAAGTAAATTGGGAAGAGGTTGTAGCTTCATTAGTGCCAGCAAAAGCTATAGAGTTAAATAAGAAAGCTTTAGTTGCAGGAATGGAAGTATAGAGGAAAATCTGAAGAGTTAATTTCATGGTTGAAGCTTGTTCATTATAAGGTTTAGAATAAGTTTCTATAAAATATTAGCTTTACTCTATTATATAGAGGTAAAGCTAATATTTTTTATATAAGCAATAAATTTATATGATTTTCATTATTTTCTGATATAATATATTATAATAAAAGTCTGAAAAGTACATCTAATGATAATAAGAATATATTAAATTTAGCGGTTACTATTCATAATTATATAAGTAAAAGTACTATGGGAGGATAATTAATGGGAATATACAAAGCACCTAATTTAGAAGAAAAAAAAGCTATAAAAAAATATAATAAGTTATTTGAAGATATTAAGGTATCTGAGCCAGCGCTATTTGCAGGAAATACATATAAAGAGGTAATATTTGAAAAGAAAGGTATTGCTAGTTTAATTGGTAAAAAAAAGGGATATATATATATTGATGCAAGGAATAAAGTAGTAGAAGATGAGAAAACAATAATGAGACTAGGAAGAATATTCTTTTTTATGGAAGCATTCTTAAATGATGATAATGGTAGTATAATTAAGGCTCTTCAAAATGAAGAAGAAGTAGAAAAAAATAAAACTGATTTGGAATTAATGATGAAAGGCTTTGAAATCATTGAGAAAATGAATAAAAAATATGATATTGAACATAAGGAAGTTGTAAAAGTTAAAGATATATTATCAAAACTAATAGAGCTTAGAGCTAAAACTAACTTGAAATTACAAGATTTTCTTAAGATAGTACAGGAAGAAACATCAAAGCAGAAATACTTTAATGAAAATATTATTGAAGCATGTATGCCGGCATATAAAGAAGTGATGGCATGTAATTATGAAAAGGTGATACTTATAGCTAAAGGAGCTTCAAGTTATAATTGCTTAAAAAAGGCTGCAGAGAAAGTAAGGAAAAAATATACTATAAGATTTAATATATCTTATACAGATCCATTAATGAAGGTAAACTATATGATGGGTTATTTTGAAAGTTTAATTAGAGCTTATGAAAGCATTATTAACATGTCTTATAATCAGTATTTAAAAAGTATAGTAAATTCAGGAAAAATCAATGCTGAATTTAAATTATTAGGGTTAAGAAATAAGAAAAAAAATTAACAGAGCAATACAATTAAAGATTAATAAAAATAATTAAAGGTATGTATCTGAGCGATATCATACCTTTAATTATTATAATTTATATAATATAAAATTCACATTTATTATTCAACGTTAATAAATACTGCATCCTCATCTTTAACTACATTTATATACTCAACTTCAGGATCTTCAGTACCTTGAACATAAAGACCGGTATCTTTTAGCTGTTGCACATAATCTACAATTTCTTGTGTGATTTTTTCTCCTGGACATAGTACAGGTATTCCTGGTGGATAAGCCATTAGGAATTCACCACTAATCATGCCTACGCTATTTTTAATTCTAACAGAAGTTTTAACGCTGTTGAAGGCTTCGTTAGGAATTTGTATTTGTTCAGGAATGGAAGGGATGTCTATGAAGTCTGCTTTAGCAATACCCTTGCCATAATAGTCATCACTGATTTCTCTCAAAGCTCTTAAAAGTCTTTCCATGCCCTCTTCAGTATCGCCAAAGGAACCTACAATAAGGACATTATATAAATCTGAAAGTTCCATTTGAATATGATACTTATTTGCTAAAATCATATCCAAATCATAACCAGTTATACCTAAATCTCTACAAGTTATTGTAATTTTAGTTGGATCAAAGGCATATGCTCCAGGAACCCCTAAGATTTCTTCACCAAAGCAATAGAAACCAGGAATTTTATTAACTTCATCTCTAACATAATTAGAAAGTTCTATTGTTTTATCTAGTAATTCTTCTCCATATAATGCAATTTGTCTTCTAGCAGTATCTAATGAAGCCATTAGAATATAAGAAGGCGAAGTTGTATGCATTAAGTTTAAAACCTGTTTTACCCTTGGAATACTTACTCTTTTAGAGTTAACTTGAAGTAGAGATCCTTGAGTTAAAGCACCAATAATTTTATGAGTACTTTGAGCACAAATATCAGCACCAGCTTCCATGGCAGACATAGGTAAATTTTTATTAAAGTTTAAATGTGGTCCATGAGCCTCATCAACTATTAAAGGAATATCATATTCATGAACGATATCAGCAATTTGCTGAATGTCTGTAGACACACCATAATAGGTTGGATTGATTATAAGAACAGCTTTAGCATCCTTATTAGCTGCCAATGTAGTTCTTACTGTTTCAGGTGTAACTCCATTTGCAATTCCTATCTTTTTATCTAACTCAGGTTGCATATATACAGGGATAGCACCAGCTAAGATAATTCCTCCAGTAATGGATTTATGAACATTCCTAGGAATTATTATTTTGTCCCCAGCACCGACTACAGAAAGAATCATTGCTTGAATAGCGCCGGATGTTCCATGAACAGAGAAAAAGCACGCATCTGAACCGTAGGCATCAGCAGCTAATTCTTGAGCTTTTTTTATAGGACCTGTTGGATGATGATAACTATCTACTAGTTTAAAAACTGTAACGTCAATCTTAAACGGATTTTCGCCCATGAAGTTTTTAAAATCTATGTCTACTCCAACACCTTTTTTATGCCCAGGAACATGGAATGGAAGAGTGTCTCTATTCACATATTCCATTAAGGCATCAAATAATGGGGTTTCATTTTGGTTTAACTTATACAATTCCATACCCTCTTTCTAATTTATAAAGTATAGAGATATCAATAATATAATTTAATGACCTCCCTATAATAATTTTACTCCAAATATAATATTTATAAAGTTATAAAACAAATTTATTATAGAATAATATTAGTATCAATGCAATAAGATTTTAGTTTATAATTAAATATTTATAATGTTTTACTTATTATATGAGTTATAAGATTATAAATGTATAATAAAGCATATAAATTTTATGTGCTTATTAAATTGTGTTATATAAAACATGAAAAAATTACGAAAATATTACTTTATACAAAAAACAGATGATTAAAAATAAAATAAATGGTAATATAGTTTAGTGGAATAAATTATTAAATATAGAATAGTAAGAAGGTGCATTATGAGTAATGAAAATTATTTTTTAGAAAAACTTGAGAAAATGCTATTTCTTGAAATAAAAAAAAGTAGCAAAATAAACGAATATGTGTTTAAAGATAATATATATTTACCAGTAAATTCAGATAAAATAGTTTCCAAAACTAAAGAAGGAGATGATTTATCTAATATTCCTGTTAATTTTTTTATAGAGGGAATTTTTTATGCATTAGGAGCAGATAAAAACTTTAAATTTAATCATGTATATAAGGAAATAATAAAATCCATTCCTAATAGTGTTAATTATATAAAAGGAAAAATATTTGAGAATATTAAAAATGAAAAGTATGAAGATGGGTATATATTATTAAAAGGATTATTGGAAATTGAAGTTACAACAGATAATTTGAATAAAGCTTTTATTTTAATTGATGGAATGAGAAAAAATAATCTTGTATTTAAAGAAGAGATTATTAAACTTATTGAACTTGGGAAAGAGATTAAGGATTATCCACAACCCTATTATTATTCAGCTTTAGTAAGTTATGAAGATAAAGATTTTGAAAAAGCTCATTTTAATATTAAACAATATATATCATTGGGAGGAAATGTAAGTGAAGAGGTTGAGGTATTAAAAGAGAATCTAGATATAATCAATTCTTTCGATAAGGGTAAAGAACTTGTATATGAAGAACCAAAGAAAGCTTTAGAAGTATTATTACCACTAATAGATGTATTAGGGGATAGTGCTGAAATATTTTATTATATTGCAATTTCTTATAGAATTTTACAAAACTATGAAAAAGCTATATACTATTTAAATGAAGCATTATCTATAGATAGTAACTATGTTCAGGTGTTTAATGAACTGGGAATAAACTATGCTTGCTTGAATGATTTTGAAACTGCAATTAAGTATTTAAGGAAAGTATTTGAGGTTACCAAATCTATAGAAGTATGCACTAATTTAATAATGTGTTATATAAATATTAAGGATTTTAATCAAGCAAAAATACATTTAGATATAGCTAAAAAATTAGATCCAGAGGATGAAATTGTAAAGGAACTTGAAGAGACATTAGGATAATCAAATAAATAAGAATGTATCAATATAATAATATAAATAATTAAATAACATTTTATGAATAACTTTGAATGGAATTGTGTTTATATGTAAAAAACAGTATAATAACTGTGATAAACTTTTGAAATCTGCTGTTAAAA
Organism: Clostridium sp. UBA5119; assembly: GCF_002414285.1. NCBI lineage: Bacteria > Bacillati > Bacillota > Clostridia > Eubacteriales > Clostridiaceae > Clostridium > Clostridium sp. UBA5119. Next base: position 23,329 of record NZ_DHYX01000054.1, read on the forward strand.
CACATTGACCTATTTGATTACCATAATTGATTTAGGAAGTGAAATTATGAAAAAAGAAAATAAAATTATAGTTTTAGATGTAATTCTTGTCGTAACAAGTTTGTATTTGGCTTTACTTCTAAAATTTGACTTTAGGATTCAACCTGATTATATAGAGTTTTTTTTACTATCAATAATTCCAGTTGTAGTATTAACTATTGTATTTAACGTTATATTCAAGTTGTATAGTAATATTTGGAAATATGCATCTGTTGAGGAGTTATTGTCTATAGTCTATTCTATGACAGCTTCTAATATAGCATTTATAATATATGGATATTTTATAAGCCATACTATGTTAAAAAGTAGATTTTTCAGATTCCCTATTACAGTTCATATTATATTTTGGTTATTAAGCGTCATAAGCTTAGGTGGAGTTAGATTTTTATATAGAATCATGGAGAATAATGGGACTGATAAAGGGCAAATTAATAAAATAAAGAACTTATTAATTATAGGTGCGGGAGATGCTGGAGCTATACTCATAAAAGAAATAAAAAATAATAGTACCTTGCACTATAAAATTGTAGGTTTGATTGATGACAATGTTAATAAGATAGGTAAGAGAATTCATGGAGTAAAGGTTGTAGGAGATAGAAATAAGATTATATCCTTTTGTAAGCAAAACAAAGTTGATGAAATAATGCTTGCAATGCCATCAGTGGATAAGAATACTAAGAAAGAAATTTTAGATATATGCAAGCAGGTAACAAAAAATATTAAAACCATGCCAGGTATTTATAAAATTATTGATGATAACATAAATGTAAATCATATGAGAAATGTGAACATTGATGATTTATTAGGAAGAGAATCAATAAAGCTAAAATCAGAACATATAGATAGATATATAAAAAATAAAACAATACTAGTTACTGGTGGTGGTGGAAGTATTGGGTCTGAAATTATTCGACAAATAGCAAAATTCTCACCTAAGAAAATAGTAATTCTTGATATATACGAGAATAATGCTTATGATCTAGAAATGGAATTTAACAGAAACTATCCGAAAATAAATAAACAAGTAATTATTGCTTCTGTAAGAGATATGATAAGAATAGATCAAATATTTCATGAGCACAGACCAGAAGTGGTATTCCATGCAGCAGCCCATAAACATGTACCTCTAATGGAGGGAAATGCGGGAGATGCTATTAAAAATAATATTTTAGGTACAT
>NZ_DHYX01000037.1:0-17552 GCF_002414285.1 Clostridium sp. UBA5119
AATTCTTTCAACTAATTCTCCACTTAGTTTATCATCACCTTCATCTACAAGTAAATTAATATGCTGTGCTGCCTTTCTACTGAAAACTAAGCCCTCTAATAAAGAATTACTAGCTAGTCTATTGCTACCATGTACCCCAGTACAACTAACTTCTCCTATAGCATATAAATCTTTCATAGATGTTTTTGAATTCAAATCAACCTGAATTCCTCCCATGCAATAATGATGAGCTGGAGCAATTGGTAATAAATCCTTCTCCATCCTATAACCACGTTTTAAACATTGCTCATAAATATATGGGAATCTATTTATTAAAAACTCCTTAGATTTATTAGTCATATCTAAAAAAACATAGGGTGTTTGTGGAGTCTTGCATATTTCCTTTAAAATCTCTCTTGAAACTATATCTCTAGGTAGTAAAGGATTTACAAATTTCTCTCCCAATGCATTTCTTATTACTCCCCCTTCTCCTCTAAGAGATTCTGATAGTAATAACTTTCGCCCCCTTACTTCTTCTTCATATAATGCAGTGGGATGAAGTTGAAGATAGGATATATCCTTCATAAGAATATTATGCTTTAATGCAATGCTAAGTCCATCACCTGTGATAGTTTCTATATTTGTTGTAGAATTAAAAATTCCCCCAATGCCACCAGTAGCTAATACTGTAGCCTTAGCATTTATAGTTATAATCTCATTTGAGTGTTCTATAATTCCACCTATACATCTATTTTTATATTGAATTATATCTAGTAATGTAGTGTCTTCCAATATAGTTATATTTTCTTTATTAGAAACATTATTTATTAGTTTTTCAATTACTTCCTTACCTGTTTCATCTTTAGAATGCACTATTCTAAACTTACTATGACCACCTTCTCTAGTATAGTTTAATTCATCAATATCCTTATCAAAATCTACTCCTAAACTCAATAATCTATTAATATTATCAGTAGAATTTTCAACTATCTGGGTAACAGCCTCTAATTTATTTTTATAATTGCCAGCTTTTAAAGTATCCTCTATAAAAGCTTCCTTGTCTCCAATATCCCTTAGGGTTGAAATACCACCTTGAGCTAAATAACTGTTACAATCTCTTAACTTATTTTTAGTTATTATTAAAACTCTAAGATTATCCTTCAAATTACAAGCAGTATAAAGGCCTGCAATACCTGTCCCTATAATTAATACATCATATTTTATATTCATTTTACTTATTAGATAGAATATGCATATTTTCTAAAGATTTATGGGCTTCCAATCTTAGCTCCTCTTCAATATGCACTTCAAACTCCTCATTAATTAAGCAATTATATAAATCTTTCATTGATATTTTTTTCATATTGGGACAAATCATTCCGCTTTCAATAGGGATAAAGGTTTTATTGGGACTTTTTTCTTTCATCTGATAAAGAACGCCTTCCTCTGTTACTACTATAAATCCATTAGTTCCATCTTCAACACTATAATCTATAAGTTCAGAAGTACTTCCTATGAAATCCCCCAAATCCCTTACTTTTTTAGAGCACTCTGGATGAACTAGTACCTTAAAATTTGGATATCTATTCTTTAAAGTTAAAACCTCTTCCTCTTCAACTCTCTCGTGAACTGGACAAAACCCATCATAAAGTATAAATTTCTTGCTCTGTATATTTTCTTGCAAATAACTACCTAGATTTCTATCTGGAAGGAATATTATTTCTTCTTCTTCTATGTTATTTAAAATTGCCTTAGCAGAGGATGATGTAACACAAACGTCAGATAATGCTTTAATATCTCCATTTGAATTTATATATGTTACTACCTTTGCTTTAGGATTTCTTAATTTCATAGCTTTTAATTTATCTACTGTAGCCATATCTGCCATTGGACATGTAGTATCATTTACTGGAATTAATATTTTTTTATTAGGTGATAATATTTTGGCACTTTCAGCCATAAATTTTACTCCACAAAATACTATTATATCTTTAGAACTTTCCATAGCTTTCTTGCTTAAAAAATATGAGTCTCCTACTATGTCTGCAACTTCCTGTATTTCTGCTTTTTCATAAAGATGAGCTAAAACTAAAGCATTCTTCTCTTTTTTTAATTTTAATATGTCTTCTTTTAAACCCAAATTTTACACACCTCCGTCATGTAACTATACATCTGTATATACACCTAGTATAGCACCATCTTGAAGCTTGTCAATAATATGTGAAGTTATATTAGAAAATATTTATAAGAATTTTCCTCTCTCTAGTGCTTCTTATAATAATTGAATAACCTAGTTTTATTTCTGAATATGTTATATACTATTAATACATTTCTAATTGTTGTAAAAATATAGATATATTTGAAAATGGAATGGAGGAATAACTTTGAGTACTCAAATTATGATTGTTTTAGTTTTGAATTTTATAATTGCCATAATAGGAACATTAGCTTACTCTGTAAGACTTGTAGGTGTTAGAACAGGTAAAATAGCAATAACCTTTGCTGTATTTAATATATTATCTTTAGTATCAAGAACAGCCTTAACTTTTCAAGCTCCTCTACTAACAAAGTTTGTTGAGAATAGTACAGGTGGAAGTGATGTATTAAACCTTTTTAAGTTAATTATAATAGTTTCTGGTATAGCTACCCTAGTAGGCGCCTTTCTAATTCCTACTTTTCAAAGATTATTTTATAAAGGTGTCATCCGGTTTTCTATTGATAAATCTATACCGAAGCTAATTATGCACAGTTTTTCAAAGGCAGGTGTCCATTATATGAGGGACTGTATTTCAATTCCAGTGAAAGAAAGTGTAACTAAAATTAATTTTAAAAAGCTACCTTTAAAAATAATAATTTATAATATAATTGCAGTTGCAATATTAACTGTAGGAGCCTTAGCACCAATTTATGCTGGTACCATAGTTCCTGATTTAAGGGCAACTTGTATAACCCTATCCTCAGTAATAAATGGATTTGCTACAATCCTAATGTCTATTTTTATAGATCCACAACTATCCATTATGACTGATGATGTAATAGACGGTAAGTGTCCTGAAGAAGATTTTCGTAGCTGCGTTATTGCCATGATAGGAAGTAAGACTATTGGAACCTTCGCTGCTCTTCCACTGCTTATACCAGCTTCTTATATAATAGTATTAGTAGCTAAAATTTTTTAATTTCTCAATATAAAAGTAGCTAGGCTTGCATAAATGCAAATCTAGCTACTTTAGATTTTTAGAGAATTTATTTCACTATTTTGTACCATAAGATATAAGGGTACATGGCGTTTGAATAATATATGCACTACCTTTATTACTCATAACATACTGACCTATTTTTGACTCACCATCTACGAATATTTTAGCTTCCTGCTCACTTAAACCTCTATCTATAAGAGCGTTTATATAGCCTACCTTCTCATTCTCTGATAGCTGTTTATTCCAATTCCAAGCAGTAGTAATTGCATCAAATTGTTTATCATGTTCTTCTTTATTACCATAGGGATTAATAAATTTAACTCTATCATTCATTCGCACATCAACATTATGTAATCCTAACTCTTGCATAATTTCAGGAATTTTAACACCAACTCTATAATCTCTACCTCCATTTTCTAATTCCTTCTTATACATTTTTCGATATAAATGTATAATTCCAAGTTCAGTGTAATCTAATCCACTAAAATATTGACCTGTCTTTTCTATTTCTAGATCTGCCTCCATACAAACAACTAAACCACCACTTACAACTGATTGTACCATTTTATCAAGAATATTCTTTGTATTTGGAATATGTCTTAATACTGCTTGCGATATAGCTATATCATAATCTTCAGTTGGTATGTACTCATTCAAGTCTGCCTTTATAAATTTTGTTATATATCCTGAATTTGTAAAAATGTCTTTTGCATCATCTAAGAGAGTATCACTAATATCAATACCTGTATATGTACTTCCTTTAGGTAATATGGGCAATAATAGTAATCCAACATATCCAAAGCCACAACCAAAATCAATGATATTTACAGGCTTACTAACTTTCCAAACCTTCTCTACTAAGAATTCTATATAATCATTATTACACCATCCAGTACGTATAGCTTTTAAAAAATCCAATCTCCCATTCCAATATGATTCATTCACAATTTTCCCCTCCCTTAATAAAATAAAGATAATATTCCCTGTTCTTTCTACTCAACAAGCTCCTCAAATTATTTATTTTAAAAAAGATTTTCTATTACATATAATTGAAATTTATAGTTTATATGGTAACATATTCTGTTATAAATATCTATAAATTAAAATAAACTACTTCAAATTCTATTTGTTTTGAAGTAGTTTACTATACTATATACTATAAAATTTAAACTCTTTACTAATTTCCTTTAATCATTTTTTTACTACCAGAATAGGTGGCTAAGAAGTACCCACCATAAACTATTACTAATATCACTGATGCAACTACTATATGATCCACCATGCTTGCACCTCCAAATATAGCTACTATATCTGAAGCTAATTTTAATCCTACTATAGAGTGAACTATAGCTAAGGATAAGGGCATCATAAAGTAAATTGCTACTTGGGTTAATATAGAGTGATTTATCATAGATTCATCTACTCCAACCTTTCTTAGAAGAGTATATCTTTCTGTGTTATCTGCAGATTCTGATAACTGTTGAAGGGCTAATACCGCTGCTGAAGTAATTAGGAATATGATTCCCATGTATATGGCAAGGTATGATGCTAAAGCTCCTAGTCCTGTAGACTGCTCCTTAATTTCTTCCTTAGTAATATATCTAGTATTTAAATCATCATTACCATTATATTCTCTAATATTAACATCTAAAGCTTCTCTTATTTTACTACCATCTCCACTATAGTTTAAATTTAAATATCCCATAGTGGGAGCTAAGCCCTCTACTATAGAATCCTCTACTAAAAATACACAAATATTGTGCTTCATCATGCCATTGTAAATTACTACTTCTAATGCTTTCCCCTTATAAGGTATAAGTTTTTTACCAGCTACAATAATTTCAGTGTTATTATCTAAAGACTCCTGTAAACTTTCTGTCATATCGCTTATATCTCCAAAAACTGCATATTCACCCTGATTAAGTTTTACTTCTTCTCTATTTAACATCTTCATTATCTTATTAAAATCAGACACTTTCATTACAGGAATATTTACATTTGTAAATACTGGGTAATAACTACTTCCATTTTCTAATCCCTTTTCATCTAGAAAATCTGCAAAAGTAAAATCATTATCATATTCCTTATAGTTTACATAGTTATCTTCATATTTTGATATATCTACATTATACTTTTTTAACACGGTCTCCACATCTGCTCCTTTATTGTCCCAAAAACTCATATCGAATTGAGTTAAATCGTCAATTTCAGTATTCATAGCTGTACTAATTCCAAGTCCTCCTGAAAGAGTACATATTGCTACAAATAGCATTAAACATATAAAGGTCATAGATATAAAGGTAGTGTTAATTTTACTATTTATTTGCCTTAACACAAACATATTTAAATTTCTTAAATAAAACTTCTTACTACTTTGAACTACCTTGAGTAAGAATCCTGCAAGGGAAAAGAAAAATAGAAATGTTCCTACAGCTCCAAGTGCAATGGCTATTAATATATTTTTATCAAAACTAGCTATTCCATTTTTAAGCACTATGTAATATCCACTTCCTATGGTTATTACACTAATTATAAATACAACTACAGAAGTCCATATGTTTTTTATTTTCATTTTTTCATTAAACTTAGCAGAAGTTAATAGATTTATTAGTTTTACTTTTCTTACAATAATGGAGTTAAAAATAAGAATTATAAGGTATATAACACCGAAGCAAAGAATAGTTTTTATAAAGGCATCCATAGAAAATATAAACCTAAACCCTGTTAAATCCACTTTAAAAAGTTTTGCTGTAACTACAGATAGTCCTTGTGATAAAAATATTCCTAACATAAGACCTAGTGCTAAAGAAATTACTCCTATCATCATAGTCTCTATAAATAATAAAGAGGATAATCTAGAGTTTTCCATACCTAAGGTCATATAAACTCCAAATTCCTTTTTTCTTCTTTTAATTAAGTAATTATTGGCATAGACTATCAAAAAACCTAGTATAAAAGAAATAAATATTGATGCTACTCCCATAATTTTACTTATTAAGTGAAACATATTTTTATGCATTTCACTAACTTCCATTAAAATACTTTGAGCTTCAATGGAGTTAAAGGTGTAAAATATACATACCCCAAATACTAGAGTTAAGAAATATATAGTATAATCCTTAAAACTTCTTTTTAAATTCCTAGCAGCTAATTTAAAATACATCTCTTTGGTCACCTCCAAGTAGAGTTACCACTTCAATTATCTTATTAAAGAATTCCTTCCTTGAATCCTTTCCTCTAATTAACTCATTAAATATCTTACCATCCTTTATAAATAGAATTCTACTAGCATAGCTAGCTGTAAAGGCGTCATGAGTTACCATCATAATAGTAGCTCCTAAATTAGTATTAAGCTCCTCTAAGCTTTCTAGTAACATCTTTGCAGATTTAGAATCTAAAGCACCTGTAGGCTCATCTGCAAGAACTAACGATGGATTTGTAATTATAGCTCTAGCTGATGCTACTCTTTGTTTTTGACCACCTGACATTTCATAGGGATATTTATTTAAGACTTCCTCTATATTTAAACTCTTAGCAACCTCTTCAACTCTTCTATTAATCTCTTTGTGATTTACCTTTCCAATAGTTAATGCTAATGCAATATTTTCATAGGCAGTTAAGGTATCTAAAAGATTAAAGTCTTGAAATATAAAACCTAAATTTTCTCGTCTAAATCTAGCTAATCCCTTAGAATTTATTGAAGTTACATCCTTTCCTTCAATATGAATATGACCACTAGTTACCTTATCTATGGTGGATATACAGTTTAATAAAGTTGTTTTTCCACTACCGGAAGCACCCATTATTCCTATGAATTCTCCCTCTTCAACAGAGAAACTAATATTATTTATGGCCTTAGTTATATTACCATTACTTCCATAGTACTTTTCTATATTACTCACTTTTAATACTTCTTTTTTCATCTTCTTTCCTCCTGTTCTCTATACCTATATATTACATGTATAGAAAATATCCATCCATAGAAAAACCTAACAGAAATCTTACGTTTTTGTTAGGTTAATCTTTTAATATGAACATTTTATTTATAGGAAATAAGATAGATACTGTAGTACCTTTATAAGTTTTAGACCTTATCTTTATACCAAGCCCTAATTTCTCGCAGAGATTTTTACAAAGATATAAGCCTATTCCTGTAGATTTTCCAAAGATTCTTCCATTTTCTCCAGTATACCCTTTTTCAAATACTTTACCAATAGAGCTTTCGCCAATACCTATACCATTATCTTCTATGCTTAAAATAATGTCCTCTTCCTTTTCTATGCAATATATTTTAATAGTATCTTGGTTTTTATGCTCTTCACCTAATGAGTTTTNNTTTTAATAGAATTTGATATAATCTGATTTAATATAAATTCTACCCATTTACTATCTGCATAAACGATTTTATCTACATTACCAATTTCAATTTTAATTCCTTTTTCAATAAGGACTCTAGCATTTTTTTTTATTGTTGCATTAATACAGTTTTTAAGACTTATCTCTCTAATCATATAATCCTTCTCTATATTATTACTTCTAGTATAAAAAAGAGCTTGTTCTATATAATTTTCTACCTTATCTAAATCTTCCTCTATACTATTTGTAATTAGAGATGGGTTATTTTCTATGGTTAATCTACTAGAAGCAATAGGTGTTTTAATTTCATGAACCCATAGCTCTATATAATCCTTATATTCACTATTTTTAATGGTTAAAGTAGATATTTCATCATTCATAGCCTTATCTGTCTCTTGAATTACTTCGTATAAAATTCTTCCCTCTAAGAAGTTAGGCTCCTCTACAACCTCAGAAATAAGATATTTCTTATCTAGATTATTTAATCCATGTAAAAGGTTATTATAAAATTTTCTTTTTGTAAAATAATCAAATATATAAAACAGGGATGAGCCTATAAAATTTAGAATCTCCACAAAAAAAATGGCATAGATATCTACCTTTAATGCTTTTAACAATATTCCTGTAAATAGGAAAATTATTGCATTTATAATCAAAAAAACTATTTTTTCTTTTATATATTCTTTAATATTCATTAAAATTTCCTTCCTTTAGGTTTAATTTATTTTAATGTTTTAACCTAAAATATAACCTTGGCCTCTTTTAGTTTGTAAATAGCCAACAGCTCCTATTTCATCTAATTTTTTTCTTAGCCTATTTATGTTTACAGTTAAAGTATTATCATCTACAAACTCATCAGATTGCCATAGACATTTCATAAGTTCATCTCTAGATACTATTTTTTCCTTACTTTTAATTAATGTATATAGAATTTTACTTTCATTTTTAGTTAATTCTTGTTTTTTATCATCAAACTCTATTTCACTAGTAGAAAGATTATATTTAAGTCCTCTACAAGGAAAAATCTCCATATCATTACTTCTATACGTTCTTCTAATAATTGATGCAATCCTAGCTAATAATATTTCAGTATTATATGGTTTAGTAATAAAATCATCAGCCCCTAGATTCATACTCATTAATTCATCCATATCACTATCTCTACTAGTTACAACAATAATAGGCACACTAGAAGTTTTTCTTATTTCTCTACAGATATAGTAGCCATCATAATAAGGTAAATTAATATCTAACAATACTAAATTAGGTTCTGCCTCTAAAGCCTCCTCTACTATGTTCTCAAAATTATCAGAGGTTATAATGTCATAACCATATCTATTTAAAAAAGTACTTAGCTCTCTTCTAATCTTTTCTTCATCTTCAATAATAAAAATCTTTTCTTTCATAAGTTAACCACCTCATTTATGATTATATCTAATTTGGTTTATTTTAACAAAGTTTATTTAAATAAAAAACAAATAAAATCTTTCAATTTTATTTGTTTCCCATTTAAAAATTTATTACTTATTATTCTTTAATTAAATATTAATCTCTTGTACATCTATTTTATAATTACTTTGCTTATAAACTCTAATTATGTATGACACTGACCCTATCAATGTTAATATATATCCAACGACCAAATCTGTTAAAAATGGTCTTACAATAGATTCTTCTGTTAAAAATTCTGGTACTGATCTTATTGCGTCAAAAATAGTAATGTCAAGTTCTTTATAGGCATTATATATATCAATTCCTAGAGATATATGTTGAGCTAGATATACAGATGCAATAGTTATAATTGAAGTAATTATTATTCCTGTTAAATTTAATTTCCCACCAAATAACTCATATCCTTTTATGCTACATACTGCTATTGCTAATCCACCTACAGCTGCTATATAGCCTAATTGATATATAATAATCCAAACTACAGCTCCAATAAGCGCTCCAATTAACGAACCTACTATACCACCAATTATATTACTTTTTTTCTCACGTTGTGCTTGCTGATTCATTGCAATAGAATTCTTAACATCTAATCTGCAGTTAACACAACATGATTTAATAACACCATTTACTATTAGTGGTGCCATTACATTAGATTCTCCACATATTTCGCAACATGAAACAAAACTATTTGTATTTGCAAAATTTAATATTTCATTAATTATATTCATAATAATTTCTGTTTTATTTTGCTTTTTAAGCCTAGGAGCATAGTTTATTTTTATACTAAAACCTTCATAGCTTGCTACTGATATCCCTTTATATTTACCTCTTAATTCATTTAAAAACATGCTTACTTTTTCTACACTAAACTCTTGAGGTATTTTTAATGGAATATGCATATAAGATATGTTTTGTGATTTGCTTAAGGTTCCTATTGACAAGTTGTATCCTCTATATGTTCCTGTTAGTAAACCCTCTTTTTCTAAATCATTCAATTGAGTGATTTGCTTAATTTCATTTAATATTTTCTTTTGCATTCTTATCTCCTTTGCAATTTTATCTATTCCTTTTGTACTACTATATTTATATCGATATTCACTTTATAAAACTTAATAGTATATTCTAAGATATTTGATAAAATTCTAAACGCTAATACTTTATAACTTATACTATTCTCCTCTTGGTGGTATATATTATTCTAAGCTTTCCATACTCTCTTAATATCTATTATACTTTTTATATCATTAGTTTCAAATCTCAATAAATATACATCTGGATTACTTAAATTTTTCCAAAAATCAAAACCTGAAACCTTATCAAAATACCTCATTATTAAAGAAAATAACTCTCCATGTGTTACTATTGCTACATTTTCCTCTTCCAACTTTAAAATATCAGTTAAAGCTTCAATGGCCCTTTTAGTAGCTTCATTTGAAGATTCTCCTCCATGAAAGGTTATATCCATATCTTCATAGGCTACTAATAAATAAGGTGTGTAATCATCTACTACATAAGGTAGCAATAACTTTTCTCTTACTCTTTCATCAATATTTATTTCTAACCCTAAATGCTTTGCGAAGGGTGTTATTGTCTTTATAGCTCTTACATAGGGACTAGATACTATATAATTAATATTATACTTTAATAAATAGTCCTTTAATTCTAATGCTTGATCTATACCAATCTCTGTTAACTCTGCCTCAGCTGGCTGTCCATATGCCTTACAATGTCTAATTAAATAAATGTTCTTCATGCTATCTCTCCTATATTGTCATTTTAAATTACTTATTTTCATCTATTAAAATTTGAATTTGTCCTAAAGCTTTTTCCTCTTTGTCTATCCCGCATCTTGTCATTATATATATCTCATAAAAATCCCCATTAACTATTATATTATTTTTTTCAATATACTCAACTAACTTTCTGTAATATTTGCTTGTATCTTTATAATCGTCATCAAAGTTTATTGTAATATAATTTCCTGATTTTAGTATAATTACTTTTTTTTCATCTATGTCCATATTTTCATTTATACTTATCATTAAATTATTGTATGTTAACTTTTCTTTACTTTTAAAATCTTCATAAGATGTTGGAAAAACTAACTCTTTATTAGTGCTTCCATATTTTTTTTCTATATATCCTAAGGCTTTAGATAGATTTATTTCAAATTCTTCTGTATATCTATGGGTATTACTATATTTTATAAATTTTCTCTCAGTACAATATTTTATAAAAGGCTCATTTATTCCCTCTTTTAATACTGTTTGAATTCTATCCTCTAAGAAACATATATTATTTTTTATGCTATCTAACTCTTTTATCTTTTCTTCTACTATTTCTTTTTGCTTTGTTATTATATCTAAAATAGAGTTAATGGACGTGTAATTATTTACCAATATTTTTATTTCATCTAGAGATAGCCCCATAGCTTTACATTGTTTTATCAAATCTAAAATTATAAAGTGTTTTACTGAGTAGTATCTATACTTACTCTTTTCATTTACATAGGCCGGCTTTAACAATCCAATTTTGTCATAATGCCTTAATGTTTGTATAGAAATATTATGTAATTTAGATACTTCACCAATTGAAAATCTTGTATCCATATACTCTCACCCCATTATTATTATATCCTAAATTTCAAAAATAGGCTGTCCAAAATCCTTAAATTTTGGACAGCCCTCTACTGTTCTAAATTCTATGCACTTAATACTTCTTTAGTAGATACTCTTATATTAGCCACTATACTTATAGTTATAAATGTAAGGCTTTCTGATAATATTGTACCTGCCCAAATTCCATTTGCTCCAAAGACTTTATAAAGTATCATTAGTGAAATTGGCAAGTATATAACAGACCTTAAAAGACAACTTAAATTTGAGTATTTGGGCATCTCTAAGGCTTGGAAATAAACTAATGTATTTAAATTTATTCCAACGGCAAAATAACTTACACTTGCTATTCTAAGTGCTATATATGCAAGATTTGCAATTACAGGATCTGCTGTAAATATACCTATAAGTGCTGGACCAAATATAAAACATATTATAACAGAGAAACCACTAATTATTGTTGAAGATATACATGTTATCTTGAAAAATCCTAGCATTTGTTCTCCATCTTTTTTACCAAAATTATAGCTAATAAGAGGCTGTACTCCTAAAGTCAAGCCATAAAGAACCATATATATATTTGTTGTTATATAGTTAATTATACTATAGGCTGAAATTCCTTTTTCTCCAATAAACATAACTAAAACAATATTATGTATTAATACCATTATTGAATAACTTCCTTGAGCAAAAAAAGACGGAAATCCTATTAAACAAAATTCTTTTAAATCTCTTTTATTTATTTTTACATTACCAAAGGTTAAATAACCTTTCTTCATAATAAAATGTGGCAATAACACAGATACTGTAATAATTTGACCAAGGCCTGTAGCTATTGCAGCTCCCTTTATGCCTAATCCAAATTTAAATATAAATATATAATCTAAGATGATATTAGTTACTGCTCCTGCAATTGTTGATATCATGGCAAGCTTTGGCCTTCCATCATTTCTTACAAAACTACTTAGTACTATTCCTATCAAGTTAGGGATACAAAAGATTGCATAAAATCTTAAATATTCCACTGCTAATCCTTTTAAACTAGTTGTTGCTCCTAAAATAGTTACTATTTGTTCTGTGAATATAATACATGTAATACTTATAATACCACTGGCTATTAAAAGAAACTTAAATACTTGTCTAAAAATAATTACTGCTCTATCTATATTTTTTGCACCTATGTTTTTANNCTATGGCAAACATTGAAGCAAGTCCAAATAACATCACTGTAAAGGGAAGTACAATATTTACTGATGCCAATGCTAAATCACCGACACCTTGCCCAACAAATATTCCATCCACTACTGTATATAAAGACGATATGAACATGGCAAGGGCAGAAGGCACTGCATATTTAAAAAATTCTTTCAATCTATTCTCTTTTTCCATACTTTATTCTCCTTTGTTTTTTATACTACCTTATACATAATAAAGTCTATCCTTAGTATAGAGTCAATAGTTTTTTCATATATATCCATAAATTATATATCTATCTAATGAATAGATTGTTATTATCTTTAGAAAAGACTGCAGTAAAGAAAAAGATTTCGTAAATAATCAAAGAATATTAGTAAACAGCATATATTATTATCACTTGTCAGTTAATATGAAAAAATACATTAATGAACTTTAATATAGTTGATAATTTACTAAACACATAATAGCAACTTTTATATTGTAATAAAAAAGAAAGATGATTTCAAAGTACATAATTACTTTTAAATCATCTTTCTTTACTATTATCAACTAAAAAATCTTAATATTTTTTAATTCATTTTCCAATATTCCAAGTATAATTTTTCTTATAATTCTTTTTCAAGCATAGCCAAAAGTTCATCAAATCTATTAATTGTATCTTCTAACGGCTTTGGTGTAGTCATATCTACCCCAGCTTTTTTTAGTATTTCAATTGGATAGTCACTACATCCAGCTTTTAAGAAGCCTTTATATTTTTCTACTGCCTCTTCCCCTTCTTTAAGAATTTTTTCATAGAAAGAGTTAGCTGCTGCAAAACCTGTTACATATTGATATACATAGAAATCTCTATAGAAATGAGGAATTCTTGCCCATTCAATGTCAATTTCACTATCTACTACCATAATATCTCCAAAGTAGTTAACATTTAAGTCATGATAAATCTTACATAAATCATCACTAGATAAAGCTTCACCCTGTTCCATTTTTTCATGGACACTCATTTCAAACTCTGCAAACATGGTCTGTCTAAATACAGTAGTTCTAATTCCTTCAAGTTGTTGATTTATTAAATATAATCTTTTAGCTTTATCTTTTTCATTTTTTATTAAATAGTCTATCAATAAACACTCATTAGTAGTAGATGCCACTTCAGCACAGAATAATTCATAATCAGCATAGGTATATGGTTGATTATTTCTTGAATAATAGGAGTGTATGCTATGACCCATTTCATGAATTAAGGTAGACACATCATTCACTTGATTTTTATAGTTTAATAAGATATATGGCATAGAGGTATAGCTACCACTAGAGTAAGCTCCTCCTCTTTTTCCCTTGTTCTCATAAACATCAATCCAACCTTCTTTAACACCTTTACTAAAGATATCAATATACTCTTTCCCCATTGGCTCTAGAGCTTTTTCACAAAGAGCTACTCCTTCTTCAAAAGCTATATTAAACTTTGGTGCATCAATAATTGGCACATATAAATCATACATATGAATTTCATCTAAGTTAAGTAATTTCTTTTTTAGCTCTACATATCTGTGAAGCGAATCTATTCTTTTATTCACTGTGTTTACTACATTTTTATATACTTCCACAGGAATTTTATTAGGCTTTAAAGATGCTTCAAGACAAGAGTTATATTTTCTAATTTTACTTTCAAAAATAAAGTTCTTAACAGAAGCAGTATATGAAGTTGACACGGTATTTTCATAATTCTTATAAGTTTTAAATAGTACCTCAAAGGCTTCTTTTCTGACTTTTCTGTCTTTACTTGTGATAAATACTGAATAATTTGAAGCTGTAAGCTCTACTTCGTTACCATCTTCATCCTTTATTTTGGGAAAGGTTATATCAGCATTAGTAAGCATAGTGAATATATTACTTGGTGCACTTAGACAATCACTAACATTTGCTAATATATTCTCTTCTGATTCACTTAAAATATGAGGTTTACCTTCAAATATATTTGTAATATATCTTTCATAATGTTTTAATCCAGAAGTATTTTCTATAAGCTTCTTAATATCTTCCACTTCCATAGTTAACAGTTCTGGAAGGAAAAATGAAATTATTCCACTAAATTCAGCTCCAAAAGTAGATATTTTATCCATCATAACTTGATATTTAGAGTTAGATTTATTTTCATCACTTCTTAAGTGAGCATATACTACTAAATCCTCATATAAACTTGCCATCTCTTCATATTGATGTAAGTAATCTAATAGTTTAGCTCCTATACTAAGCTGACCCTTAAATTCTAAAAGACTTGGAGCTTTTTCCTTTAATTTTCTAAAATCTTCTTCCCACTTTTCATCAGTGGCGTACATTTTATCTACTTTCCATTTATATTTTTCTTGAACTTCTTCTCTTGTCTTTATTTTTTCCATTGTTGCCATGTTGCACCTCCATATTACTATTTAATGATAAAATTTTCCTTAATCACTATTATACCCTAATATATTTTTTTGTAAAATATCTACTTATTTTTGCAGAAGTTTCTAGTGTTTTTGATAACCGCTGCTCGAATTTTCTCCTTTATGTATGGATTATTATATATATGATCAGAGTTAAATTTACAACTATTCATTAATGAAATAAAAGTAATTCTTCTATTTCCTTTATTTAATCTAGCTATTGCTCTATCTATTTTTTTATCTATAGCTTGAATTTCCTTTTCAAACTTTATTTTTTCTAAAATATATCCTCTTAATTCAGGATACTTAAAAACAGTAATATTAGTAATATCAGCTACCTTTACTACACTGGCAAAAACTAATCTATCTTCCTTAGAAATTATAGTTTTTATTGCTTCATCTATGTCTAATTTATACTTACTTAAGTTATCTGCATTCTCCACATAATTATAAAATTCATTATCTTTAGTTATGTAATTTTCCATCTTAAGCTCCTTTTTAATCCTCTTATGTATTTGCTTTTTAACTTGTTATACTAATGAAAAGAACTAACAATATAGCTATTAAATCTTCATATTTTAGCATGTTTTTAATCCTCTACTTAAATGACAAACCCTTGAAACCTGCATGAACAGAACAACTATTTAAATAGTTATATATTTATATAGTTATATAGTTTCCTATTTAAATAGGTATATTTTAAAATACATTCATATTCAAATAGTTTAAATTATCATTACTAATAATCATTATAACTTATTTTATTAATACTTTAAAACCTGAATTTAATTGTAAGCTTAATATAAAAGGATATCTTAGCTTATTAACTTTAAAATGTACCCTATATAATAGACTTTTTTTAAAGTGTCTACTATATAGGGTACATTTTAAGCTTTAAGATATCCTTTTTATTTTGTCCGATGACTACCAGCTCTAATACTCCCCTCTTCTTCAAAGTGGGAGTAAAGAGCAGTTACGTCCCTGGATAACAATTTCTAAGCTTCATTGGGATTTAATACTCCCTCTGAAGCAAAGAACTCTGTTTATTAATTTTGATTTCCCTCATTTATATTATAATCTTACTTGCAAGGCAAATTTTTTTCACCCCACAAAACCATTTGCTCAATAGTTGGGAGTAAGGATTTCCCCTTAGGTGTAAGATAATAAACTGACTCTACTTGATTGTTGTTTATCTCTTTTTCATTATCTATGATTTCGCTGTTTATAAGAATTTCTAGCTGCTGAGATAGCATTTTCTTACTACAACCCTTCATTCGACGATTTAATTCTCCAAATCTTTTACTATCCTTACTTAGTGACCAAATTATATTAGCTACCCACTTCTTGCCTAAAATATTTGCTAAAGCTTCTACTGGGCAGTGATATTCTTCATTATTTGCTACAAACATAACTTCTCTCCTTTAGTATATACCTCTAAAAACTTTTATATAATTAAATAAGTATACGCTATTAAGTATATATTATACCTGTATCATTTTTCTTTAGCTACTCTTAATACACTTTTTTCACTAATTATTAATAGTTTTATCTATTTCTTAATTCTCTCTATCATATCATCTAAAAATTCTTCATTGACTATCCCAATTCTTTCCATAGTAATGAATCCATCCTTATCTATAAAAACAGTTCTTGGTATACTTGCAACATTGTATTTATTAGCAAAATCTAAATCCTTATCATATAAAGTTAGCATATCATATCCATTATCCACCATAAACTTTTTAGCACTTTCTACAGTTTCTCTTTGCCCATCTGTCATATTTATCATTAATATTTTAACATTGTCTCCATATTTATTATTTGCTTCCTTAAATAGAGGCATTTCACTCTGGCAAGGTCCACACCAACTAGCCCAATAATTTAGTACCACTGGTGTACCCTTGTAATCTGATAGTTTAACTTCCTTTCCATCTTCATCATATACTGTAAAGTCTACAGCTTTGACCTTTGTATCCTCTGTATTTCCTTCCTCACCAGTGATAAGACTATCACTTATTCCTTTATTGTTATTTTTATCATTTTCCTTATATCGAGATGATAGTTCATTATATCCTAAATAAACCAATATAAAAAATATAATGAAACCTATAATCCATATAATTATATTTTTATTTTTCATAACTTCCTCCTAAAAACTTAAAATTGAAAGTATTTTATTTAAATATCCTGTCATCATTGCAATTCCTATAACTACAAGAATTATTCCAGAAATCCTATTAATTATTTTATAATTTCTTTTTATAAAATCTAAGGTTTCCTTTAGCTTCCCTATCAAAATAGCAGATATAATAAAGGGGATTCCTAATCCTATA